>JACRDR010000352.1 GCA_016212845.1 Elusimicrobiota bacterium | reverse complement strand
CTGGTGGATGCCGGCGATCTCGGGGAAAGACTCGCGCAGGGCGGCGACGAAGCGCTCTCGCTGGGGGAAATCGGGGGTGCGGCCCACGACGACCGCGTGCGCGCGGCCGGTCTGCGAGACCCGCACGAGAAGATGGCGCAGCCAGCCGCGGCGCGCGCGCTCGTCGTAGGGCTGCCAGCGGTACTCGGACGCGAGCTCCTTGACGCGCTTGACGATCCGCACCGACAGCTCGGGCTGAACCGGGCAGTCGTCGAAGTCCACGATCGCGTGGCTCCCGGGAGCATAAAAGCCGGCGACGAGGCGTCCGTTCTGCACGCCGAAGGGCACCTGCACCTTGTTGCGGTAGCGCCAGCGCTGGGGCGAGGCGATGATGTTCTCGACCTTCGGGTCCTTGAAGCGGCCGATGCGGCGCAGCGCGTCGATCACGATGTCGCGTTTGGCCTCGAGCTGGGCTCCGTCGCCCAAATGCTGCCAGTCGCAGCCGCCGCACCAGCGGGCCTCGCCGCCGGGGCGGAAGTGGTAGGGGCAGGGGGCGTCGATGCGTCCGGGGCCCGGCTCGATCACGCGCTCGAGCGTGCCGGTCGCCCAGCCCTGCTTGGAGGCCGCGACCGCGGCGTCGACCACGTCCCCCGGGGCGGTGTAGGGGACGAAGACGACCTTCCCCGGACCGGAGACGGGACGCCCGAGCCCTTGGCCCTCCGGCGCCATGCGGTCGATCTTCAACCGCAGCGTCTCGGCCGGGGCGCGCTCGACGGGAGGGCGGGGGCGGGGACGGCCGCGGTGAAAGGGGCGAGGCATTCGGCCATCATACAATTTCATACAATCGGCGCATGAGGCGTTGGGCGCTCTCGGCCGTCCTGCTCTCGTCGGGCTGCGTTACGATCCCGGAGTACGACTATCCGGGACCGGGCGCGCCGCGTTCGACCACGCTCACGACCGGCGTGTTTCGCGACCTCGACCCGGGGGCGAAAGAGGAGTCGGGGCTCCACTTCAAGGTGAAGGCGTACGGTTCGACGCGCGCCCGCGAGATCCTCGAGCAGGCCGAGGCCCAGTACCAGCGCATCATGAACGACTCGGGCCTGTACTCCTTTTCGCCGCGCGGCCTCTACGAGATCGTCGTCTACCTGAACCAGGACGAGTTCTACAAGAAGACTCAGTTCGCCAACTGGGCGGCGGGCGTCACCGTGGGCAACGCGATCTACGTCTACGACGGCCCCGGCCTAATGCCGACGCTCGCGCACGAGATGACGCACGTCATCTTTCACGAGTACATGCGCGACACGCGCACCGATCTTCGCTGGCTCAATGAGGGCTTCGCGATGTACGAGGAGTCCCGCGCCTTGGGCGGCCCCGGCGTGACCTGGCCGGGAAGCCAGGAGCCGTTCCCGTTCGATCAGATGACGGGCCTCGTGCCGGCCACCGAGCGCGAGCGCCAGGTGAACCTCTGGTACAAGCAGGTCGGCGACCTCGTCGGCTTCATGGTGGAGCGCGGCGGCCGCGTCGGCATGGGCCAGATGTTCGGAATATTACAGAACCGCGGCGGCATCGACGAGGCCCTGCGCACCGGCTTCCCCGGGGTCTGGACCAGCATGCGGGACCTCGAAGCGGCCTGGCGCCGGAAGGTCAGCGATGCCGGACGCTAAGGCCGGCAAGAAGGGAAAGAAAGGCGCCGCCGCGGAGCGCATCGAACGCGTCGTGCTCCCCGTGCCTACGATGCACTGCGCCTCGTGCATCGCCAAGATCGAGGACGCGCTGACCTCCGTCCGCGGCGTCCGCGCCGCCGCGGCCCATCTGCCCTCGCGCACCGCGGCCGCCGAGTACGATCCCGCCCAGGTCACCGCCGAGATCCTTCGCAAGGCCGTCGAGGCGGCGGGCTACCCGGTCCCGGCCGTCACCCGCACGTTCGAGGAGGCCGCGGAATGGGCGCTCTCCGGAGAGCGCATCGAGCGCCGGCGGCTCGCGGCGCGCACCATGACGGGCGCCGTCTTGTGGGCCGGCGTGATGCTCGAGGGCCCGCTGCGCCTTTCGCCGTACACCGTCTGGCTCTTGTCCGCTCCCGTTCAGTGGTGGTGCGGCCGCCACTTTCACGAGGGCCTCGTCGCCGGCGTCCGCCGGGGCTCGGCCGACATGAACGCGCTGGTGAGCTTGAGCACGTGGGCGGCGTGGCTGTTCTCCACGTGGGCGATCTTCTTCCCCGAGCAGCTTCCCGCCGGGGCGCGCGGCCACATGCTCGAGTCGGCCGCCGGCCTCGTGGTGCTCGTGTCCTTCGGCCGCTGGCTCGAGGCCCTCTTCAAGCAGCGCTCGGGCGAGGCCCTCAACCGGATGCTCCGCCGCCAGCCGAAAACCGTGCGGGTGCTTCGCGGCGGAGCCGCCGAGCACGTCGTGCCGCTTTCCGAGGTCCAGCGCGGCGAAAAGATCATGGTGCGTCCCGGCGAGCAGGTCGGCCTCGACGGGCTCGTCGAGGAGGGGGACTCCACCGTCGACGAGTCCCTGCTGACCGGGGAGAGCATTCCGGTCGAGAAAGGCCCCGGCAGCCGCGTCTACGGCGGCACCATCAACAAGACGGGGGCGCTGATCGTGGTGGTGACCTCGATCGGCTCGCAGATGGCCCTGGCTCGCATCATCGAGTCGGTGCGCCGGAGCCAGGCCTCGAAGGCGCCGGTCCAGCGTCTCGCCGACCGGGTCTCGGCGATCTTCATCCCCGCCGTCGTCCTGCTCGCCGCCTCGAGCGCGATCGGCTGGGCGATCTGGGGGCCGGAACCGCGCGTCACGCGCGCTCT
>JACRDR010000351.1 GCA_016212845.1 Elusimicrobiota bacterium | reverse complement strand
GTCGCCGCCGGCGCCCGACCAGGAACGCCCGCCGGGGCGAGAGGCGGAGCCCGCGGCCGCGGGACCGGCCGCCCTTTCCGCGCCGCGAGCCGCGAAGGGAGAGAGCCCGCCGCCCGGCCCGGAGGACGCGGTGCGGGCCAAGTCCTCGCCCCTCGAGCCCGAGGGCGCGCCGCCCAACTTCCAGGCGGCGGCCGCCGTGACGGCGAGCGCCGCGGCCCCGGCGGCGGCGAGCACGGCCTTCCGCCGATCCCCGTCGACCGCCCGGCGCTGCTTGTCGAAGAAGTCCATGAGGGCCCCCTAAGGGTAGCCCCGGGTGCCGCTTTCCGCAACCGGATTTGGGCCCCAATAGGGCCCTCCGGAGTGGGCCTAAAGGCTCAGGCTTTCCGGCCCGCCCGGACGCACCTTATAGGAGATGGGTACGCTCCGGCTGCTCGCCGCGCTCTTGCTCGCCGCTCCCGCCCTCGCGGTCGAGGTCGTCTCCGTCCAGCCGATCGCCGGCGCCTCCGCCGTCATGGGCGTCGGCGCGATAGGAACACAGCTCGCCGCCCCGATCCAGGCCGGTCTCCCGTCCTCTTTCCTGCCGGTCTCCGTCGTCCCGCAGACGGTCCAGGCGATCCCGCTCGCCGGCACGGCCCGCGCGATCCTCAATCTGAACAGCCCGACGCTCGGACTCGTCCAAGGCTTCGCGGCGCGGGCCCAAGCGCTGGCCGGCTCGGACGCCAAGCTCGCCGGCGAGCTCGGGACCGCCTTCGAGAACTCGGGCGCGCGGCCGGAGCTGCAGGATCCGCCCGCGGCCCCGGCGATGCGCGACCTCGCCAAGATCGAGCGCTTCCGCTTCGGCACGTACAACATGCTCAACCTCTTCGAGAAGGTCGGCGAGCACGTGCCCGATCCGGAACGGCCCGGCAAGCTCAAGAAGGTCTCCGACGCGGTCGCCAAGGAAGAGTGGCAGCTCAAAGAGCAGGCGCGCGCGATCCTCGAGTCCGATCTCGACGTCATGAGCGTGCAGGAAGTCGAGAACGTCGCGGCGCTGAAAGACTTCGTCGACCGCTATCTCGGAAGCCGCTACCGCCTTTTCCTCATCGAGGGCAACGACGAGCGCGGCATCGACGTGGCCTTCATCGTCAAGAACGATCTCCCGCTCGAGATCGAGCACATCACGCACAAGGACGAGACGTGGCGCGACCCGATGCTCGGCAACCGGGAGACGAAGCTCTTCTCCCGCGACCTGCCGGAGCTCGTCGTCCGCGTGAAGGGCGTTTCCAAGCCGCTATTCGCGCTCGTCGGCACGCACTACAAGTCCAAGCGAGACCGCGGCGGAGGCGACCACGAGTCGAACGGCCTGCGCCGCGCGCAGGTGGAGCGCACCGCCCAGATCATCGGCCGCATGCAGGCGAAGTACGGCAAGGACACGCCGATACTCCTCGCTGGAGACTTCAACGGCCGGATGAACCACGAGCCGGAGTTCGAGGCGCTCAAGCGCACCGGCCTCATCGACGCCTTCGACGCCCTGCCCAACCCTCCGTCCGAGCGGGACCGGATTACCCACACCTATCACCCGAGAGGCGGCCCGACGCAGGCGCACCAGATGGACGCGGTGATGATCGTCTCGACCCTCAAGAACCTCATCAAGCGCGCCTTCGTCTACCGCTACAAGGACGCGCAAGGCCGAGAAAAGCCGATCCCGCGCACCTTCGAGGAACGCTCGAAGAACCCGTCCGACCATTTCCCCGTCGTGGTGGAAATGGAGTTCCAGCCGCTGTACCGTCGAGTCGTGCCGGGAGCGCCCCTGGCCGCTGCACGGTAAAAGAGATACACTCGGGCATGGCCGACGCCGGGACGTTCTTCCGCCAAATTTCTTTTTTCTCGGGGCTCAACGACGCCGAGCTGCAGCTTCTCGTCGCGTCCTCCGAGGAAACCACGTTCAAATCCGGCCGCTCGATCATCATGCAAGGCATGACGATGGAAGGGCTCTACGTGATCGAGCGGGGGCGCGTGGGGGTTTGGATCAAGCCGAAGTCCGGGGCGACGACGCAGGTCGCGACGCTAGGTCCGGGCGAGGTGTTCGGCGAGCGGACGATCGTCGAGCTCGGCGTCGCCGGCGCCACGATCAAGGCCGAGGAAGAGACCTTTCTCTACCTGATCCGCCAGGAAGCCTTCACGCAGATCATGCAGGACGATTCGTCGCGGCGGCAGTTCATCCTCGACAAGATCGCCGAGCGCCGCGCGCGGCTGGCGAACAACCCCGCCATCGAGCGGCAGGCGCCGCCTAAGGCTTAGGCCCGCGAAAGCCGCCGGGCTTCCGGTCGAAGGGCTTCTTCCCGAACGGCTTCTTGCCCCACGGTTTCTTGTCGCCGAAGCCGGGCTTGCGGTCCTTGTCCCAAGGCTTCTTCTCCCACGGCTTCTTATCGCCGAAGCCGGGCTTGCGGTCCTTGTCCCAAGGCTTCTTCTCCCACGGCTTCTTATCGCCGAAGCCGGGCTTGCGGTCCTTATCCCAAGGCTTCTTCTCCCAAGGCTTCTTGTCACCGAAGCCGGGCTTGCGGTCCCTGTCCCAAGGCTTCCGGTCTCCGAAGCTGGGCTTGCGATCGCGATCCCAAGGCTTCTTGTCGCCGAAACCGCCCGGCTTGCGGTCTCCCCACGGCTTCCGGTCGCCGAAGCCTCCGGGCTTGCGGTCCCCCCAAGGCTTCTTCTCCCACGGCTTCTTGAACTCGCGGCGCTCGGGCGCGGGTCCGCCGAAACCGGGATTCTTGCGCCGGTCCTTGCCGCTGCGGCGCTCGACGCCTCCGGGAGGGCCGGCCGCGGGGCGGGACTCGGACGGCGCCGACGCGCGCGGTCCGGGCTCACGGCCCTCCGTCCCCTTCTTGAACTCGGTCGCGAAGAGGGTGCGCCCGCCGAGCTCCGAACCGTTGAGCTTCTCGATGACCGCGTTCGCTTCCTTCGCCGAAGCCATCTCGATGAAGGCGAAGCCCTTGGACTTTCCCGTGCCGCGGTCGAGGATGATCTTAGCCTCGACGATCTTCCCGCACGGCTTCACGAGCTCGTAAAGCTCGTTCTGGTTCGTCGCCCACGGCAAGCCCGCCACGAAAACCTTGTTCTTCCCTTCCCCGGTATCGGCCATAACGAGAGACTAGCAGTTTGCAACGACAGGTGCGTCGCACCCGTTTTTGCATAACTGCGCACTAGACGGTGCGAGAGGCCACAACGCTGGCAATTCACTCCAGCGTCGGCTATATTTGGCTCGTGGCCATCCCACCGAAGCGCGGAGCCGTAGCGGCGCTCGCCGCCGTCCTCGTCTCGGCGCTGCTGGTCGCGCGCACCCGTCCCCGGCCCTCCCCCTCCGCGTCGCCCAAGCTCTTCACGCCGGTCCCCTCGATGACGCCCGCCCCCGAGGAGGAGACGCCGGAGGAGGACCACCTCTACCTAGCGAGCGCGCCGATGA
Source organism: Elusimicrobiota bacterium (assembly GCA_016212845.1). Lineage (GTDB taxonomy): Bacteria > Elusimicrobiota > Elusimicrobia > UBA1565 > JACRDR01 > JACRDR01. The sequence goes on along the minus strand of JACRDR010000351.1, from coordinate 867 downwards.
GCATTCGCGACTTCCTCGGCGCGATAGAGCGCGAGGCCGGCAAGGAAGGAAGGGAGTTCGCGCGGGAGTTCTCCGCGCTGCCGAAGGTGCGTGACCGGTGGGAAGCGGCCGGGGAGACTCCCGCGGGACCTTTTCTCGCCGCCCTCGGCGGCGATAGCGGCTTCCGCGACCTGATGCTCAAATTCGACTCCAAGCCCGCCTTCCGGAACGCGTGGGCCTCGCTGCAGTCCAAGCCCGAGTTCGCCGCGGCGATCCAGCGGGAAGCCCCCGCCGCTGCCGCGGCGATGCGCCGCGCGCCCGCCGCCGTGAAAACGCCGAAAGCCGTCGGGGCCAAGCTCTCCCCCGCCAGGATGGCGGCCGTCGCCGCCGGCTTCCGGTCCCGGCTCGCGCAAGACGGATTCGCGCGCGCGGGCGCGGCCACGGGTTTCCTCTCCCCGGGGCCGGCCGAGGCTTATCTCGCCCGCTTCGGCGGAGCCGCGAACACCCTCGAGGACGAACGGAAAGTCGATCAGGCCAACGGCGCGGGCAAGGATCCCCACACGCGCACGCCGCTCGAGAAGCTCAAGGACGCCGGGCCCGACAAGGACGCGCGGCAGGTCATCCTCTCCGCCTTCGCGAAATCCGACCCGGACCTGACCCGGCAAATGCTGGGGGTCTGCATCGCGCGCATCGCCACGGGAAATGGCTGCGACATCGCCGATCTTTGCCGCGCGGTGAGCCTGCAGCGCTGCCGCGACGCGTGCGCGGCCGCGGGCGCCGCCTGCACGGTGACGATCCCGCCGGATCCTCCGCCGCAGGTGGCCGTTGTCGGCCCCGGAAACGGAGGAAACGCGGTCGTGGGGCCGTGCTCGGGCCCGGGAGACCCCG
>JACRDR010000041.1 GCA_016212845.1 Elusimicrobiota bacterium | reverse complement strand
TCACGCTTTCCAGGACCTCGATCACCAACTCGATCGCGGCCTACGGCTTCGTCGCCTCGGTGCTGCCGGTGTGGCTCCTGCTCTGCCCGCGCGACTACCTCAGCTCCTACATGAAGCTCGGGACGATCTTCGCGCTCGTCGTAGGCGCGATCATCGTCATGCCGCCGATCCGGCAGCCGATGGTGAGCGTGTACGCGAACGGCGGCGGGCCGATCGTGCCCGGCAAGCTCTTCCCCTTTCTCTTCATCACGATCGCCTGCGGCGCGATCTCGGGCTTCCACGGCCTCGTAGCCTCGGGCACGACGCCGAAGATGCTCTCCAACGAAGGCGAGGCCCGCATGATCGGCTACGGCGCGATGCTGCTGGAAGGGCTCGTCGGGATCGTCGCCCTCGTGGCGGCCTGCTCGCTGCACCCGTCCGACTACTTCGCGATCAACGTCGCGCCCGCCAAGTTCGCGGCGCTCGGCCTCACCCCGGTGAATCTGGCCGAGCTCTCGCGGCAGGTCGGCGAGGACGTGGCGGGACGCCCGGGCGGCGCGGTTTCGCTCGCGGTCGGCTTCGCGCAGATCTTCGCGGCGCTGCCGGGCATGAGCGGCCTCATGGCCTACTGGTACCATTTCGCGATCATGTTCGAGGCGCTGTTTATCCTCACCACGATCGACACCGGCACCCGGGTCGGCCGCTTCCTCGTGCAGGAGTTTCTCGGCCGCGTCTCGGAGCCGCTCGGCCGCCCCGATTGGCTGCCGGGCACGGTGCTCTCGACGGGCCTCGTCGTGATCGCCTGGGCGTGGCTCATCCACTCGGGCTCGATCGCCACGATCTGGCCGATGTTCGGCGTGGCGAACCAGCTGCTCGCGGGGGTCGCGCTCTGCGTGGCGACGACCGCGCTGGTCAACGCCGGAAAGGCCCGCTACGTCTGGGTGACCGGCCTGCCGTGCGCGTTCGTGACGCTGACGACGCTCGCGGGCGGCTTGCTCAACGTCCGCGACAACTTCCTGCCGCTCACGCGGGACCCCGCGACCGCGACGCTCGGCTGGGTGAACACGGTGATGACGTCCGTCATCATGCTCTGCTCGGTGATCGTCGTCGCCGACGCGGCCCGCCAGATCCTGAGAGGCGCGCCGCCGAAGCCCGCTCCCGGCCGGCCCGCCTACGCGCTGTCCTCCGAAGTCCCCTCCGGCTGCTGCTAGAGTCAATTTGGGGACAGTCCCCAAATTGACTCCGCGAGCCTAATACAGAGACTCGTCGTCGGCGGCGGTGAACACGACCGGCGTTTTCGGGACCTTCGCGAGCTCGAACGCCTCCGCGAACTCCCGGGCGGAAAGCTCCTTCGCTTCGATCCCGCACCAGCGCGCGAGAAGGCCGACCACGCGCTCCGGACGGACGCCCTTTTCGCGGTAATGCTCGAGGCGGCTGTCGCCGTGGCGCTTGGCGAGGCGCTTGCCATCGGGGCCGATGACGAGCGGCAGGTGCGTGTAGCGCGGCTCCGGCCCGAGGCCGAGCGCGCGATAGAGCAGAAGCTGCCGCGCGGCCGAGTCCAGGAGATCCGCGCCGCGCACCACTTCCGTGACGCCCTGGCGGTGATCGTCGACGACGACCGCGAGCTGATAGGCCGGCGTGCCGCGCTTCGTCCACACGACGAAATCCCCGATGATCGCCGAAGCCGAGACGCTCTGCGGGCCATAGACCGCGTCGGTGAAGGCGACCGGGGCCTCGCCCACGAGGAAGCGCCAATTCGCGGCGGCGTCCTCGAAGCGGCGCTCCCAGGCCTTCGGGCGCAGCTCCGGCGGGTAGCGCACGTCGTGAGCGCCCTCCTGCGGCGCGGAGGCGGCGGCCTCGATCTGCGTGCGCGTGAGCGCGCACGGGAACGCGCGTCCGTCTTCGGCCAGGCGGCGCATCGCGGCGCGATACGGTTCGAGATCGTCGGATTGAACGAACGGGCCCTCGTCCCAATCGAGCCCGAGCCAGCGCAGGGTCTCCAGGATGCCGGAGGCGGCTTCGGGCTTCACGCGCGGGCCGTCCAAGTCCTCGATGCGCAGAATGATCTTCCAGCCGCCCGCTCGGGCGAGCGCCCAGTTGGCCAAAAACGTGCGGGCGTTGCCCAGGTGCAGGGAGCCGGTGGGCGACGGGGCAAGGCGGGTGATCGCGGTCACAAATGGATTGTACCGCTTGACAGCGCGGGAAGAACCCCCCATTCTGGCCGCGTGGCCCTCCGGCGTCTGATCTGGCTCGTGCCCGCCTTCTGCGCCTGCGCTCCCGCGTTCGTCGGACGCCGCGCGGACGTCGCGTTGCCGCCGGCCGCGCCGCCCGCCTGCCACCTCGTCGTCTCATGGAAGGACGCGAGCCCGAACTCCGATCCGAAGCCCCCCAGCCGCGCCGCGGAGACGATCGCGAAGATCGTCCGCGAGCAGCCCCGCGAGTCCTGCCGCGAGATCGCGAGCTGGCAGGTCGTGTCGGACCCGGCGAAACTCGTCGCTTGGTCGCGGGTGTACCGGCCCGAACTGCCGGTGCTGTGGGTCTCGGTCATCAACGGCCGCTCGGGCGAGGAAGGCAAGCGGAAGATCCACGCCGGCGTGCAGGTCCGCCTGCAGGCCGGTCTCTTTGACACCTCGGAGGAGCCCCCGCAGGTCGTGACCGACACGTGGACCGACGCTTACGAAAGCGAAATGAGGCGCATCCTCGGCGCGGCCAGGCTCGAGCCGAAGGCGACGGCGCTCTCCATCCGTCCGCTGGAGGGAGAGCGGGCGAAGGAGGCGATGGCCGCCGCGCAGCGCGGCGAGTGGGCGGCGTCGGCTTCGCTTTGGGCCGAGCTCGCCGGAAAGGAGCCCGATCAGCTCGCCGCCGCGGCCAACGCCAGCGCCGCCTACGAACTCGCGGGCGACACGAAAGCCGCGCTCGCGTGGCAGGGGAAGTTGCTCGACTCCGCCCAAGGAATCGGCGGGCAATTCCGGCTGCTCATGCTCCAGCAGAACGACGGTTCCGAGCGGGAGGCCGCTCTCGCCGGGAAGCTCGCCCTCGAGGAACCTCCCTTCGCCGAGCTATCGGCGGGCTCGACCCTCGCGGTGCTGCCGCTCGACAACGAGACGCCCGATATGGACGCCGACGAACGCGTGCGGCGAGGGGTGACGGCGGCGATCGCCGCCGCCGGCTACTCGCCGATCGACGCCGCCGCGGTCGACGACCGCCTGAAGAAGGACGGGATCACGATGGCCGGCCACCTCAAGGCGCTCAAGTGGAGCCGGATCGGCAAGCGGGTGAAAGCCGAATTCCTGGTCGCGGGCGCGATCGAGGAGTTCCGCATGCTGCCGCGGCGGCAGGTCCGGGTCCGATTGAGCCTGATCCACGCGCCGACGGACCGCGAGGTCGTCGCCGAGACGGTCGAGTCCGCCGACCTGGTTCAGACCTCCAAGACGGCGGGCGGCGCTTTCGCGGAAACGCTCGTCTCGGCGATCGCGCAGAAGGTGATGAAAAAGCCGCTGGCCGAGGAGACCGCCGACGCCGCCGAGCGCTGGGCTCGAGGGTGGCCGCACTTCAAGCGGTAGGCAGGGTGAAGCCGCCCGGCGTAGGCGCGATAGCTTCGGGCTGGAGCGGATCGGGGCCGTAGGCGTTCGGGCCCGTGTCGCCCTTGAAAAAAAGCAGCTCGATGATCGGCCAAAGGCAGAGAATCGGAACGACGTTGACCAGCATGAACCAGCCGCTGCGCCCGCGGTCGTGACAGCGTTTGATCCCGAGGCAGATCGCCGAGTATAGCGCGACGAGCAAGAGCGGCAGGATGAGGATCTGCTGATTGTCGGGCACGAGCTGCTGTCCCTCGGTGATGCAGGTGACCGCGAGCCCGCCGAAGAAATAGAGCCGGCGATTCACCCGTCCCTTCCACGTGAACCAAAGCTTCGGGTCCGAGTAGTTCATCGCCACCGAGGGTAGCCCCTAAACGTCAGGCCTGCAAGAGCTTGAACGCGTGCGTCCAGCTGTTCTCGCGGATGCCGGGGATGCACCAGAGCATCGCGAGCGGCTCGATCGCGCGCGCGGCCTTGGCGGTGCCCATATCGGAGACTTCGAAGCCGAACTCCTCGCAGACCGCGGCCGCTTCCTTTTTGGAGTTCGCGTCGTCGCCGCAGATGAACATCGTCGGCTTGCCGCCCGGGAACTTCGGGTCGACCATGAAATGGCTGCCGATGCAGGAAAACGCCTTCACGAGCCTCGCCTCCGGGGCGAGCTTCTGGAGCTTCTCCATGAGCGACTCGTTCGGGCCCGTGACGTAGCGCAGCACGCCGTCCTCGGGAGCGGCGTCGGCGATCGGGTTGCAGGCGTCGAGCACGGTCTTGCCCTTGAGGTGGTCGATGCCGGCCGCCTGCAGCGCCTGCTCCGCGACCGTGCCCTTCACCGCGAGCACCACGATCGAGCCGAACTTCGCGGCCTCTTGAAACGAGCCGATCCGCACGCCGGGTCCGGCCGTCGCCTTCCACCCGGCCAGCTTGCCCGGGTCTCGCGTGCCGACGACGACCTCCCAGCCCTTTTTCGCGAAACCCGCGCCGAGCGCCTGCGCGACCGTACCGGACCCGACTATGCCGACTCTCGGCTTTCCCATGAAATCTCCCTAACCTTCTCTCGGCGTGATGGACACCGCTTCGCGTCGTCCTTCCCGCACCACGTCGAGCCGCGCGCTCGCCCCGATCGCGTCCTCGGTGAGCGCGCGGTGCAGGTCGTCGGTGGATTTGACGCTCTTGCCGCCGAAACCGACGAGCACGTCGCCCTCTTCGACGCCCGCGCTGCCCGCCGGGCTGTCGGGCTCGACGCCCACGACGAGCACCCCTCCGGTCTCCCGGTCGAGCCGCACGTCCTGCGCGGCGATGCCGAGCCAGCCGCGGCGCACGCGGCCGGAGCGGATGAGCTCGCCGGCGACCCATTTGGCGGTGTTCACGGGGATAGCGAAGCATATTCCCTGGGCCGGGAGGATGATCGCCGTGTTCACGCCCACGACCTCGCCCCGCGAATTCGCCAGCGGCCCGCCCGAGTTGCCGGGGTTGAGCGCGGCGTCGGTCTGGATGACGTCGTCGATCAGGCGGCCGGACTCCGAACGGAGCGAGCGCCCGAGCGCGCTTACGACGCCCGCGGTCACCGTGGTCTGGAATCCGAGCGGGCTCCCCATCGCGATCACGAGGCTGCCGGGCTTGAGCGCCGCGGAATCGCCGAGCTGCGCCGCCGCCAAGCCGTCGGCCTTCACGCGAATGACCGCCAAGTCCGTGTGCGGGTCGTCGCCCACGAGCTCGGCCTTGAGCGATCTGCCGTCGGCGAAGGTCGCCTCTATGGAGGAAGCGCCGTGAACCACGTGGCTGTTCGTGATGATGTAGCCGTTGGCGGTGAACACGAATCCCGAGCCGGCGCCGCGCTGCGCGCGCAACCCCTCGCGCTTGACCACCGCGAGGTGGACGACGGACGGGTTGAGCCGCTCCGCGGCGCCGCTGACGGCGGCGGAGTACGCGTCGAGCAACTGCGCGTCGGGGGTCGCCTTCTCCATAAAGCCTCCTGCTTGGCGAACGTGAAAACAAATCGAAGGACCCAATTTCAAGGGCGGCGGCGGGTTTGTCATAATACGGCCATGGACCGCGTGGATATCCGAAAAGTGCTGGAGCAGGGCAAGGCGGGCGATGACGTCGTCGTGGCCGGCTGGGTGAAATCGATCCGGGAGTCGAAGAGCGTGGGCTTCCTCCACCTCAACGACGGCTCGACGTTCGACTCGGTGCAGGTGCTCCTCCACGAGGGACTGCCTAACCGCGCGGAGATCCTCAAGCTCATCACCGGCGCGAGCCTCAAGGTGAAGGGCAAGCTCGTCGCGTCCCAAGGCAAGGGCCAGTCCATCGAGCTGCAGCCCGACGCCGTCGAGGTGCTCGGCGAGTGCGACCCGTCCTCGCCCGTGCAGAAGGCCGGCACCTCCTTCGAGTTCCTGCGCTCGGTCGCGCACATGCGGCCCCGCACCAACACCTTCGGCGCCGTCTTCCGCATGCGCAGCGAGCTCTCCTTCGCGGTGCACGAGTTCTTCCATCAGCGGGGCTTCGTGACGTGCCACTCGCCGATCTTGACGACCTCCGACTGCGAGGGCGCGGGCGCGATGTTCCAGGTCTCGACCCTCGATCTCGAGAAGCCGCCGCGCACCAAAGACGGGAAGATCGACTGGTCGAAGGACTTCTTCTCCGAGCGCTGCAGCCTCACCGTGTCCGGCCAGCTCGAGGCGGAGATCCTCGCGCTGTCGTTGGGCAAGGTCTACACCTTCGGGCCGACGTTTCGCGCCGAGAACTCCAACACGCCGCGCCACGCCGCCGAGTTCTGGATGATCGAGCCGGAGGTCGCCTTCGCCGATCTCAAGGACAACCGCGACCTCGCCGAGGCGTTCGTGAAGCACATGCTCGAGCACGTCTTCAAAAACTGCGCCCGAGACCTCGCGTTCTTCGACGAGCGCATCGAGAAGGGCCTGCGCGCGAAGATGGAAGCGGTGGCCAAGGCGGAATTCGCCGTCCTCGAGTACACGAAGGCGGTCGAGGTCCTCAAGACTTCCGGCCGCAAGTGGGAGTTCCCGATCGAGTGGGGCGGCGACCTGCAGACCGAGCACGAGCGCTACCTCACCGAGGAGTACGTGAAGCGCCCGGTATTTATCATCAACTACCCCCGGACGCTCAAGCCCTTTTACATGTACTGCAACGACGATCAGAAGACCGTCGCCTGCATGGACCTCCTGATCCCGCGAGTCGGCGAGCTGATCGGCGGCTCGCAGCGCGAGCACCGCTTGGACATGCTCGAGACGCGCATCCGCGAGTGCGGCATGGATCCCGAGAATTACCGCTGGTACTGCGACCTGCGCCGCTACGGCACGGTCCCCCACGCGGGCTTCGGGCTGGGCTTCGAGCGGATGCTGCTCTACTGCACGGGCATGGAGAACATCCGCGACGTGAGCCTGTGCCCCCGGGTGCCGGGCTTCGCGAAGTTTTAGGGGAGCTTCGCCTTCAGGATCAGGACCTGGTCGCGGGTGGAGATTCCGCTCAGGTAGAGGCCGGTCGTCGGAGAGGGCATCAACTGCTTCGTGTCGACGGTCACCTGCAGCGCCTGAGAACCGTCGGGCCGCGCGCCCAACTCCTTGAACGTGCAGACGTCCTGCAGCGCGCCCTTCAGCGCGCCTTCGACGGCCTTGAGCACGAGCTTCGTCGCGTCGATCAGCCCGCCGAGCAAGGTGAGCTTGTGCACGCGGATCTCGAAGACGTTGGGGCCCGTGTAGACGAGAGACGCGACCGCGTGGAAGCCGATGTCCGGCAGGATCGGCACCTTGTACTTCCCGGTAACGTGGAAGCCGTCTTCTTTGATCTCGAGCCGGAAGCGGTCGATCTTGCCGTCGACCGCGTCCCGCACGGCGTCGGCGATCGCGGGCAAGTCGAGCGCGGCCTGATCGATGCGCAGCGCGAGATCGGGGTGCGCGTGGTCGTGGTCCTGCGCCCGGACCGGCGAGGCCAGAAGCAGCGCGAAGAGCGCCGCGCGAAGCATCAGGGCGTTCCCGCCTTGATCACGTCGATCGCCACCATCGGCTCGCCGCTGCCGTCCTTCGTGTCGATGAGGAAGCGGATGCCGCCGAGCTGCGCGCCCTTGAGGAACGGCGTGATCCTATCGAGCTTCAGCTTCACGATGATCGTGTTCTGGTCGGCGGAGAGCTGGTCGTTGAGGCGGATCTCCTTCTCGCCCACGAACGCGAGCACCCCGCTGAGCTTCTTCGCCATGCGCTCGGCGCGCCGGCGCTCGATCGGCAGGCCGAGAAGCTCGAGTTCGAGCTCCGCCTTGTCGTCGAGAAGCTCCGCCTTCTTGTCCGCGTCGCGCTCGGCGAGGATGCGCTTGTCGAGCGCGGCCGCGTCGGCCTTAATGTCCTTCTCCCGCTTGTCGAACGCGCTATA
>JACRDR010000339.1 GCA_016212845.1 Elusimicrobiota bacterium | reverse complement strand
AGTCTCCACCGATAGACGATGAGCAGTATTTCCTGAACGCAGCCAGCTACATAGAATACAACCCCGTTTCCGCGGGAATGGTTGCAAGGCCCGAAGACTATCCTTGGTCCAGCTGCCGAGGCTATCGCACCGGCATCGACGACAACTTGACGACCGCATCGAAACTCTTGGCTTATGTCGAGAAGGGCGGCTACGAATCGTGGTTGGCTTCGGCGTCCCAGACCTGGCCGCATAAAGCCGCCCCGGAATGGTTTGGATTTCCGGAGAGAGCTCCGACAGTGGAGCAAAAAGACGCCGCCCTGCTGGCGCTAGCACGCAATGTGGTTGCAGGACTAGGCTGCACTCTGGAGTCCGTACTCGGCAAGTCCAGGCAGCGAGAGCCTGCAGCCGCGAGGCGAAAGATCGCCGAGCAAGCGTCGAACGCAGGCTACACTGGAGCGGCGATCGCCCAGATGCTCGGAAGAACTGAGGCGGCAGTTTCGCAGATGCTGGCTGGTCGGAAACTTAAGGTTGGGGTCTGACCCCAGGCTTAAGTTGTTCCCCAAGGGCCCTTCTTTGACTAGGTCCAATGCCGCCCGCCGGAAATTCGCCGGCGCGGTATAATTACGGCATCGACGGGCCCCGGCCCCGTGGGAGGTCGTTGAATGAATCGCCCATGGCCGCTGGCGGCCCTTGTCGCCGCTCTGTTCGCCGTACCCTCGTCCGCTCAGGTTCCCACCGAAGAAGGTCCCGGACTCATATTTGTCGGCGCGTCCGACGCCGCAATCGTCGACTTCTTTACGAAGCACCTCGTCCCGCTGCCCCCGAGCCGCGTCGGCGAAAAGCCGAAGTCCCTCATGCTGTTCCAAGCGCTCCTCGCGAACGACAAGGAGGCCTACTCGAGGCACTGCTCCTGCGAGGTTCCTCTCGACTTCGATATCCTCGTCAAAGACGCCAAGGCGCTCGAAGACGCGATCGTCGATCAGCGGCATGCGGAGATTGAGGCCGAGCTGTGGCGTCCCAATAAGGACGGCATCGCGTCCGAGGACCGCGCCCGGCTCGACGGAGTGGTCAATAACGCCCAGGCTTCGGCCGCGGGGTGGATGAACTCCGTCCGCTTCCAAGTCGGCGCCGGACCCTCCGAGGACGGCTACACGAACTTCGGCGGCGGCGCGATGGTGCGCTTTGCCTACGGCAGCGAGAAGGCCGGCTCGATCGGCGTGCAGGGCGGCGCCATCGGCGCGGTCAACGGCGCGACCGACCAGCTTCTTCATAGGGAGATGATCGATCGCAATCGCCCCTGGGAGCGCGACTTCGAGGTCTGGGAAGAGACGCGCCGTAAAGTTTCCGGTCTCGGCAAGGTCCGGCTCGGCGGCGTGAGCTACGTCAGCCCGAAAATCGGCGGACGGGTCTCCCTCGAGGCCGGCATGGACATCGGCTACGCGAGCCTCGACACCTCGGCCGAGGTCGTGCGCGAGACGTACATTCACGAGTTCGTCCGCCTCTCGAACTGCTACGACGGCATCTGCGAGGACTGGCGCACGCGCACCCTCAGCCGCGAGGTGCTCCACCGGGGCGCCGGCGTTCAGGACCGAGCTTGGGGCAACACGGTCTACGGCGCCGCGAACGTCCAAGTCGGGCACGACTCGCCGTGGTCGGTCCGCGTCGAGGTGGCCAAGGACCGCTTCAAGGCCTTCCCCGAGGCCTCCGGCATGACGTACTCGTTAGGCGGCGACTACAACATCGGGAAATAGTAAGCTGACGCCGTGGGCAAGCCCTCGGCTTCCAAGCTCCAGGACGAGAACGCGCAGCTGCGCGAGCGCGAGAGGACGAAGACGGAGTTCCTCTCGATGGCCTCGCACGACATCGCGAACTCGGTCTCGACGGTGAACGCCGCCTTCGAGGTGCTGGCCACTCGATTGGCCGCCCTCGAAGGCGGCTCGCCCGTCTTGGACGTCGCCCGCAACGCGCTGCGGCAGATCGCGCGGCTCGCCGACGACCTCGTGGATTGGGCCGCCATGGAGCGCGGCAAGCTCCGCCTCGAGCGCACCTGGTTCGACCCCGCCGCGTTCGTCGAGGAATACGTCCGCGGCTTCCAGCTGCGCGCCGCGACCAAGGGCGTCCGATTCTCCACCGTGCTCGAGCCGGCGCTCACACCGGTCAACGCCGACCGCCGGCGCATGGGCCAGGCGCTCATGAACCTGCTGGAGAACGCCCTGCGCCACACGCCTTGCGGCGGAAAGATCTCGGTGGGCCTCACGCAGGACGAAGGCCGGCTCGTGGTCACCGTTCGCGACACGGGAATGGGCATGGACGAGGCGACGCGCAAGCGCCTGGAAGAGGGCATGAGCGTCGACAAGCCGGACGGGCGCCTCGGCCTCGGTCTCGCGATCTCGCGCGCGGTGCTCGCCCGCCACGGCGGCAAGCTCTGGGTCCGCTCCGACGGGCCCGAAAAGGGCAGCACCTTCTGCTTCACCATCGAGTACGAAGGGACGCCGCCCCCGCCCCAGGCCTGACCTTTCTAGTCCTTTAGGGCGCCTTCGTTGTTGGGCTCGAGCTGCTGGAGCTGGTGCAGGGTGGCGTAGACGCCGCCGCGGCGGATGAGCTCCTGGTGCGTGCCGGACTCGCAGAGCTCTCCGTGGCGGAGCACGACGATGCGGTCGGCGCCCTGCAGCGTCGACAGGCGGTGGGCGATGACGAAGACGGTGCGGCCCTGGTACAGCTTCTCGAGGGCCTGCTGGACGCTGCGCTCGGAGGCGGTGTCGAGGTTGGAGGTCGCCTCGTCGAGGACCATGATCGGCGGGTCCTTCAGGATCGCGCGCGCGATCGCGATCCGCTGGCGCTGTCCGCCGGAGAGCCTGAGGCCGCGCTCGCCGAGCATCGTGTCGAAGCCCTCGGGCAGCGCGCGGACGAAGGCCTCGGCGTCGGCGGCCCGGAGGGCGTCGACGACCTTCTCCCGCGAGGCGGCCGGGTTGCCGACGGCGACGTTGCCGACGACGGTGTCGTGCAGGAGCATCGTGTCCTGCGTCACGAGGCCGATGTGGCGGCGCAGGTCGGCGGTGGAGAACGCGCGGAGATCGACTCCGTCGATCGTCACGCGCCCCTCCTGAGGGTCGAATAGCCGCAAGAGGAGGTGCGCGAGCGTCGTCTTTCCCGAGCCGCTGGGGCCGGCGACGGCGATGACCTCGCCCGACGCGACGTCCAAGGTCAGGCTCTTGAGCGCCAACGCGTCGCGATCGGGGTAGCGGAAGGAGACGTTTTCGAAGCGGACCCCCTGCTTGGGCTTCGAGAATCGGACGGGCTCCTTCGGCTCGAGCACCGTGGGCTTCTCATCGAGGAGCTCGAAAATGCGCTGAGCGCTCGCCACTCCGCGCTGGATCTCGGCGTTGGAGCGCGCGATGTTCTTCACCGGGTTGTAGGCGGAGAGGAAGCAGCCGACGACGGCCATGAACTCGCCCGGCGTCATGCGGTCGCTCAGGATCTCGCGGCCGCCCAAGTACAGGATGAGCGTGAAGATGAGCGCGCCCAGGAACTCCATGAGCGGCCCCGACAGCGCGGTCGCGCGCAGATAGCGCATCATCTGCGTCCAAAAGCCGTCGTTCTCGAGGTCGAACTTCGCGATCGCGCCCGCCTCGTAGTTGAACGCCTTCACGACGAGCATCCCCTGCAGCGACTCCTGGAAGCGGTGATAGATCTCGCCCAGGATCCGCTGGCTCTCCTGGCTCGCCTTGCGCATCTTCGTGCCGGTGACGACCAGCACGATCGCGCACAGCGGCAGGCTCGTGAAGGCGAGGATCGCGAACTTCCAGTTGAGGACGAAGAGGTAGCCGAGGAGCGACACCGCCATCGTCGTGTCGCGCACCATGTAGAGCGGCGTGAACTGGAGCGCCGACTGCAGGTTGGACAGGTCGCCGGTCACGCGCGCGAGCACCTCGCCGGAGCGGCTCTTCCAGAAGAAATCCATCGAGAGCTCGTGGAGGTGGCTGAAGAGGTCGCGGCGCAGGACCTGCGTCACCTTCTGGCCGATCCAGCTCATCAGGTAGATCTGGATGTAGTTGAGGACGGTCTTCAGAAAGAACACGATCGGGATGATGAGGAGGAGGTCGTAGAACATCCCCACGTCCTTTTGCAGGAAGACCTGGTCGATCACGTCCTTCAGCAGCCGGATCGAGACGAGGTTCACCCCGGCCACGAGGATCATGGCCACGCCGGCCCAGATAAAGCGCGCGAGATAGGGGCGGATGTACGGCAGGAGACGCCGGACGGCGTCGGCGGATTTCATTGGCTGGAGCGTTCTATTTTAGCAAAAAGTTATATAATCCGCCGTCGAGAAACCGTCGATGATCCCTCTCCTCGCTCTCCTCCTGGCGGTCGCGCCCCAGGCCTCGGCCAATACCACTAAGGGAAAGGCCAAGGCGGCGAAGGCGCCCGCCAAAGCCGCCGCCGCGGCGCCCTCGCTCTTTCCCGCCCCCCAGGCGCCGATCACCATGGTCTATCCGCCCGAGGGGCTGACGATGGGCATGGCGGCCGGCGAGGTCGTCCACGGCACGGTCTCGAATCCGAAGGTCCCCTTCCGCATCAACGGACGGCCCATCAAGCCCCACAAGCTCGGCGGCTACATCGACTACGTGCCGGTCACGCCGGGCACGTTCACGATAACCTGCGAGCTCGAGCTGCCTACGGGCACGACGACGTTCACCCGCACGATCTACGTCACCCCGCCGCTGACCGCGTCGCCGCCCGAGCCCGTCCGCGTCGATCTGGAATCGCGCCTGCCGGCCTCCGACGTCGAGCTGCGCGCCGGCGAGTGGCTCAATCTCCAGTTCAAGGGCTCGATCGGCGGCAAGGCCGAGTTCTCCGTCGGCGCCGGCAAGCGCCGGTATCCGATGGCCGAGACGAACCCGGCCCTCGGCATCTACCAGGGCGTCTATCAGGTAAAGCTCGACGACGTCTTCGAGAACGCCGAGATCGAGTTCTTCCTGCGCAACGGGGACGCGGCCGCGTCGGCGAAGGCCAAGGGACGCCTCTCGGTCCGCGACACGCCGGTGATCGCGGTGGTCAAGTCGAGCGCGCCGCTCGCCGTCAAAACCGGCCCCGGCAACGGCTACCTCCTGTTCCCCGAGACGAACACGCGCTTCCTCGTGGGCGGCCGCATGGGCGACGAGACCAAGGTCCTGCTGTCTCCCGACCAAGCGGGCTGGATCGACTCGAAGGCCCTCACCTTCCTGCCCCCCGGCTCGCTGCCGCCGCGAGGCGTGCTCGGCTCCATCAAGACGGCGATGACGCCCGACGGCACGGTGATCAGCCTCTCGATCGGAGAGCAGATCCCCTACGAGGTCGAAGAAAGCGCCGACCTCAAGACGGTCACGTTGCGTCTCTACAACGCGGTCGGCTACACGAACTGGATCGTCTACGATTCCACCGACACTTTCGTCCGGCAGGTGCGCTGGCGGCAGGAAGACTCGAACACCGCCGTCGTGACGTTCCACCTCGATCCGGGCCACCGGCTGTGGGGCTACCACGGGCAGTGGGAAGGCGGGCAGCACAAGCTCGAGCTGCGCAAGGCCCCCGTCTTCGCCCCCAAGGGCGAGTCGGTGTTCAAGAACAAGGTCATCGTCGTCGATCCCGGCCACCAGCCGAGCTCGCACGGCGCGACCGGCCCGCACGGCTACATCGAGAAGGACGCCAACCTCGCGATCGCGAAGCAGCTCGAGGCCGCGCTCAAGAAGGAAGGCGCCCGCGTCGTGATGACGCGCTCCGGCGACGACGAGGTGAACCTCT
>JACRDR010000343.1 GCA_016212845.1 Elusimicrobiota bacterium | reverse complement strand
GCCTCCGAGGACGACATCACATTCTTTAAGGCCGTCGGGCGCCCGGCCGTGGACTTCCTTCTCGCGGAGACCGCCTACGAGACCGCCCTCGCCCGCCGGCTCGGCCACGAAGTCGAACTCTAGCTCTCTCACGAATTTAGAGGGAACTTTTTCCCGCCTCGTTCGTATATATGGGTATGGATCGTTTGCCGTCCGCAACCCCGGATGACCGCATTTGGGAGGTTCGAGGTCATCGGGTGATGTTCGACACGGACCTCGCCTTCATATACGGGACCTCGACCAAGCGGTTGAACGAACAAGTCCGGCGAAATCGGGAGCGCTTCCCGGACGACTTCATGTTCCAACTAACGGAGGACGAGGCCGGCAGCTTGAGGTCGCGATTCGCGACCTCAAGACCGGGTTGGGGTGGCCGGCGGTATCTGCCGTACGTTTTCACCGAGCACGGCGCGGTCATGCTGGCGAATGTTCTCAAGACGCCGCGGGCCGCCGCGGCGAGCATCGCGATCGCGAGAGCCTTTGTCAGGCTTCGGAGTCTTTTCGCCTCGAAGCATGAGTTGACCCAAAAGCTCGAGGAACTGGAGAAACGCGTCGGCGTTCACGATGGAGACATTCAGGCCATATTCGAGGCGATTCGACGGCTAATGGATACGCCTAGGCGCAAGGCCCAAAGAATAGGGTTTCGTCCCGGCTGACGGCCCTTTGAGGTTGCAGCCTCAAACTGCCGCTATAACCCCAGCCCGAGCACGTTGAATTCCGGGAAGCCGGGTGGTATACTTCTAGTATCACCTTTGGCGATACCATGACAAAGACCATATCCGTCAAGATTCACGAGGGAGACCTTCTCGAGGCGGAACGTTCCGCCAAGCGCCGGGGGATGAGCCGAAACGCGTACATCAACCACGCGCTTAAACTCATGAACCGCGTGGACGCCCGCAACAAACTCAAGGGCGAGCTCGTGGCGGAGTCCGCGCTGGTTCGCAAGGACAGCATGTCCGTCCTGGCGGACTTCGAGGCGCTCTACGGCGAGGAGCCGTGATCGACATCCGTCGGGGCTGGGTCTATTTGGCCGACCTGAACCCTTCCCGGGGGACGGAGCCCGGCAAGGTGCGGCCCGTGCTTGTCGTACAGACGGACCTCCTCAACGGAGCCCATCCGTCCACGCTCGTCTGCCCGCTGACCACCAAGGTCATGTCGGGCGCCCATAGGCTCCGAGTACACCTTCTCAAGGGGGAGGCGGGTCTCGGATCGGCCTCGGACGTCCTGATCGACCAACTGCGCGCCATCGACAACCGCCGGCTGATCCGAGTGCTGGGCCAGGCGCCCCGTAAGGCCCTCGGGGAGATCGCGGAAAACCTGTCGACGATCCTCGACTTGTCGTAAGAACCCCGGCCCTAGGGCCTAGGCAGCGTCGGGCCCTCCGCCGCATCCGCCGAACGCGTCCGCGCCGTATCCTGTCGGTCCCGGCAGGAGTCGTGTATGCGTTTCGGTCCCGCCGGCCTCTTCTTTTTCCTCGCCGCTTCCTCCGCCCACGCGGCGCCGTGGACGTCCCTCGTCGGGCTCGACAGCGGCGTCACGCGTCCCCAGAAGACCGTCGTGCGCGACGCCGACTCTTGGAAGGCGCTATGGAGCGAGCACGCTCCCGGCAAGGCCCTGCCCGAGGTCGACTTCCGGCGCGAAGCCGTGCTCGCCAACTTCTTAGGGAGGGAGGAGAACGGCTCCCGGCCTTACGAGCTCCGCAAGATCGGCGCGGCGCAGCTGCAGGCACTGCAGGCGGGCAAGGCCGAGGCTCCCCTCGACAGCGGCGTGCGCGACGCGGTGAACGGATTCTCGATGAAGCTCGGCAGCTTCTCGCAGCCGGCGAAGGCGGACACGCTCGATTTCGACGGCGGCGCCGCGTCCGCCGCGGGCTTCGCGATGGCCCAGGACCGGGCGGTGCCGCGCCGGCCGCCGCCGGGGCAGAACCCGCCCGCCAATCCTCCGCCCGCGCGTCCCGAAGAGCCCGCCCGGCCCGAGGAGCCGCGGCGCGAGACGCCGCCGCCGCCCCAAGAAGGACGCCGCGACGGGCAGGAGCGGCGCGACGACCGCCCGGGCGATAGACGCGACGACCGGCGCGACGACGGGCGCCGCGACGACGGGCGCAGCGATGACCGCCGCGGCGACGGCCGCGACGGGGGCGGCGACCACGGCCGCTACCGCCGCCGGCCCGGCGACGACGTCCGCGGAGGCGAGCGGCCGGGCAGCGACATCCGCCGCGAGCGCAGCCGCGTCGACACCGTCGGCCGCTGGCACCTCTACTACAACCGCTGGGGCCGCGTCGACGAGGAGTTCGGCCCGTGGGAGCGCGAGCTCGTTCGCGGAGGCGTCGCGCGCGGCGGCTCCGAGGTCGGCGTTCAAGATACGCATTACGGCTTCGAGCTCGCCAGCCGCGAGTTCCGCGACCGCTACCTCCTGCATTGGCGCTGGATCGGCTTCAACTGCGATCCGAACGACGGGGACTACTGCGAGCGCTGGGACACCGACTGGCGCTGGTTCCTGTCGGACACCGAGTACGGCGCGCCACGGTTTATGCACGTCGACGTCGAGTTCGACGACGACCAGGCGCTGCTGCCGTGGGAGCGCGAGACGCTCGCCGTCGTCTTCGACGGCGACCGCGTGAGCGTGGATTTCACCGACCCGTCCTTCCGCTACCGCGTCGACGGGCCGGTCGTCGATTACGGCCGCGGCACGGCGACGATCCGCCTGACGCCGGGCGCGCGCATCCTCCGCTCGCCGGAGTCGCATAAGGTGACAGGCCGCCTCGAGCTCGAGAGCGGCAAGCTCGCGCTCGTGCTCGACGACGCTCGCGCCGGCTATTACGCCGGCGAGGAACTCCAGGTCCGGTGGAGCCTCTGGAAGACGAAGCACCCGAGCTGGACCAACCCGTTCGGCCGCGACGAGAAGCTCTACGAGCGCGACGAGAGGTCGCCCGAGCGCCTCACGGTCGACGGCGCGAACGGACGCAAGGCGATCGTCGTCGGCCCCGCGGGCGGCGACGAGTATTACGTGAAGTGGGGCTTCCGCCGCGCGAACAGCAGGGTCTCAACCGGGGAGTGGAAGGACCGAGATCAGACCAACAAATTGAAGCGTTAGCCTGGACGAGGCGTGGGCGCCGTTGATACACTAGGGCGGTGCCCACGCCTCTTTTGCACTCGGCCGTAGGAGCCGCCGTCGCGCGCGCGGCCCTGCGCGACCGCCTGACCGCGAAAGCGGCGCTCCTGGGCGCCTTGGTCGCGATCCTGCCGGACTTCGACCTCGTGCCCGGCGTCTTGATCGGCCACCCGATCCGCTTCCACCACGAGGTGACGCACTCGATCGTGTTCGCCGCGTTCGCGGCGTTCGCGGCCTGCCGCCTGGGCTGGAAGGAGGGGTTTT
>JACRDR010000346.1 GCA_016212845.1 Elusimicrobiota bacterium | reverse complement strand
CGTCTTTTTTCAGCGCCTCGGCGTCGCCGGCTTCCTCAAGGCGGGCCTTCGCGGCGTCGAGTTCGGCCTCGAAGGACGCCTTCAGCGCCTGGGCCTTGGGGCCGGCCTCCTTCTTGTCGTCGAGGGAGAGGTCCTTCAGCGACTTCAGCAGTTCCGTCAGTTCGCCCTTGCGCCCCAGAAAACGGACGCGGACCTCCTCGAGCTTCGGGAGGTCCGCGGACGATTCGGCGCCCGCCCCGCGCAGGGCCGACTCGACCCGCGCGTAAGCCTGATCCCAGGCGGCGCGGTTCGTCGTCGGCTCCATGGCCGGGAAGTTAGGCTGCGCCCGAGGCGAGCGAGACGATTTTCTTGAAGGACGCGCCGTCGCGGACGGCCAACTCGGAGAGCATCTTGCGGTTCAGCGTGATGCCGGCCTTCTTCAAGCCGCTGATGAAGCGGCTGTAGGTGGTATCGTTCTGGCGGCAGGCGGCGTTGATGCGCTCGATCCAGAGGGCGCGGAAATCGCCCTTCTTGTCCTTGCGGCCGGTGTAGGCTTCGTTGAGCGAGGCCTCGACCTGCTGCTTGACCATCCGCCAGCGGGTGCTCTTGGCGGAGTAATTGCCTTTGGCGAGCTTGAAGAACTTCTTCTTATGGGCGCGGGTGGTGACGCCGGATTTGATTCTCATGGTGTGCCTCTACGCGTAAGGGAGAAACCGGCGCATCGTCCTCGCGTCGGTGTTGTTCAGAGTGGAGCTGCCGCGCAGGCAGCGGCGGCGCTTGCCGCCCAGCGGGGCCATCAAGTGGCGCTGGCCGGGGTGTTCGTGCTTGAACTGTCCGGCCGCGTTGGCGCGGAAGCGCTTTTTGGCGCCGGAGTGCGACTTCATCTTGGGCATGACTTCCTCTACTAGTGCGGCTTGGGGATCAACGTCATGACGAGCCGGTTGCGGTCAGGCATCGGAGCCTGCTCGACGGCCGCCTTTGCGGCGAGCTTCTCTTGAATCGACATCAACAGCTTGAAACCGAGGTCCCGGTGCTGCATCTCGCGCCCGCGGAAGACCACCGTGATGCGCACCTTGTCGTGCGCGTCGATGAACGCCTCGATCTGCCGGACCTTGACGTCCAGATCGTGAGTCCCGATGTTCGGGCGGAAACGCAGTTCCTTGAGAAGTCCCGCCTTCTGCTTCTTGCGGGCTTCCCGTTCCTTCTTCTCCTGCTCGTACTTGTACTTCGAGTACGCCAAAATCTTGCAGACCGGAGGCGTCGCGGTGGCCGCGATCTCCACCAGGTCCAGTCCTCTCGTCCGGGCCATGGCCAGCGCTTCGCCGATGGGCCGAACTCCGATCTGGGAGCCGTCGGCGTCGATCAAACGGACCGTCGCGGCCCGGATCGACGAATTGATGCGGGTGAAGTCCTGCGGTGCGCGCTGCTGAAACCGGTTGTTGGTCGCCAATTCTCTCCTATTCGGGCTCAAACGCCGAGGGAAGATGGTAGCAAGTCCCCGACGGCGGCGTCAAACGATGTTTGCCATCGCTTCGCGGATGGCGCGGGCCCCGGCTTCCGGGCCGCCGGGATGCATGAGCAGGCGGCCGCCGACGAGCCACACCGCGTCCGGGCCGAAATCGCGCGCCATTCCCGGGGCGTCGTCCAGGCGCATGCCGCCGCCGGGAGCGGGCAGGGACGGGGCGAGGTCCCCCAGCGGCGCCCGCGCGCGTTCGGCGATGGCGCGGCACTCGGCCGGCGTGAAGGCGAAGCGGCCGCCGGCGTTGGGGAAGACGGTGATGTCGGCGCCGATCAGGCGCATCAGCGTGCCGAGATAGAAGGAAGTTTCGATGCCGTGGGAGCGGTCGGCGTAGAACGCGCCCGAGAAGGCGGGGTGGGCCATGAACACGGCGGGGCGGCTCTGGGCCAGGCGGCGGACCTCGTCGAGGCCGAGGATGGCGGGGCAGACCAGCACGCCGCGCAGGCCGAACTTCAGCACGAAATCCAGGCGCGCCTCCAGCTCCTCCTGCGGGCCGGACAGGTGCGGCAGGTACAAGCACTTCCCGCCGGAGGCGGCGTTGGCCTTCGCGACGGCCTCGCCGATGCGCGACACGCGCGAGCGGAAATCCAGGAACGACGCGTCGACGATGTTCTGGTCGTCCTTGGCGATGTCGCCGCCGCCGCGCGCGAAGGCCGCGGCCGCCGCGGCCAGCTCCGCGTGCGACGAGCCGCCCGGCTTGAGCGCGGTGGCCAGCAAGGGCCGGCCCGCGACGCCCAGCAGCGCGCGCAGGCCCGCGGCGCCGTGGTTCGGCCCGCGGAAGGACTTCAGGAACGAGCCGGGCCAGCGCACGTCGACCAGCTTCACGCCGGGCCATAGGGACGCGTTGCCGAACGCCAGATTGAGCAAGGTCCCGATCCGTCCCGAGGCCAGCGCGGCGGGGAAATCCACCTCGACGCGGAAGCGGCCGCCGCCCAGCGGCGTCACGGGGCCGGCGCGGCCCACGATCCCGTCGCGGATCGCGGGGGGCAGCGGGAAGTCGAGCGGGACCTCGACCGTCTCCTCGAAGGCGATGGCCAGCGCGGCCTTCTCGGCCTCGGCCGCGGGGCCGGGAACTTCATAGACGGCGATCAAACGTTCGTTCACCGATTCTCCCTCGTATGCCAAATCCGGAGCATGAAGATGACCTTTTGCCGGATTTCGTAACGCATTTCGTAGAGGCCGATCAGCAGCCGGCGCACTTCACGCGGCTCGAAGCCCTCGAGCGGCTCGCCGATGCGAGGCTGGGAGAGAAGGCGTTCCGGCGCGGCCACCAGGGCGCGCACGGCCTTGGCGGCGGTTTTTGCGTTCGATTCGGCCAGGAAGTCGTACAAGCGCGAGAGATCATTGCGCGCCTTGGAGGTCCATTGGAGCTTCACTTAGCGCTTTTTCGTTCTCGGGCTTTCCAGGTTTTCGGCCCAGGTCCGCACCGTTTCATGGTCGGAGACGCGGCCGGCATCCACGTCGGCGAGGCCCTCCAGGGTCAGCTGCCGGCGAATGTCCTCGTGGGACAGCCAGTCCACGAGGGCCTTCTGCACGATCCAGCCGCGCGACCGTTCCAGACGCGAAGCGGCCATGTCCACTCGTTTGGCGAGGTCGGCGGGCACGTGAGCGGTCAACACTCGAGTCTGCATGAATGGGTCCCCCCGTATCATTTTTAATCATAGCGATTAATTATGATTTACGCAAGGCCCAGGCTATTCGCGCGGCGAACGGCTTAATGGAGCGCGTCGAAGAGGAGTTTGGCAAACAGCCCCGCGCAGACCAGGACGACGGCGGGCCGGATCAGCGCCGCGCCGTTGCGCACGCCCAGGTGCGCGCCCACCCAGTTGCCGGCGACGCTCAAGGCCGCCATGGGCAGGCCCAGGCGCCAGTCCACGCGCCGCGCGGCGACGAAGGCGGCCAACGCCAGGAGGTTCGACATCATGTTCAGCGCCTTGGCGCGCGCGGTCGAGCCGAGCAGGTCGTAGCCGGCGAGGCGGACCAGGCCGAGCGCGTAGAACGTGCCCGCGCCGGGGCCGAAGAATCCGTCGTAGGCGCCGATCGGCG
>JACRDR010000345.1 GCA_016212845.1 Elusimicrobiota bacterium | reverse complement strand
GGCGCTCGCCGCGCTCGTGAACCGCGGCGTCTCGCCCGTCATCCCGAGCCGCGGCTCGGTCGGCGCCTCGGGCGACCTCGCCCCGCAGGCGCACGCCGCGCTCGTCGTGCTGGGCGAGGGCAAGGCCCGCGTCCGCAAAGGCGCCGGCTGGGGCGCGCCGGTCCCCGCCGCCGCCGCGCTCAAGGCCGCGGGGCTCAAGCCGCTCACGCTCGAGGCCAAGGAAGGGCTCTCGCTCATCAACGGCACGCAGGCGATGCAGGCGCAGGGCGGTTTGGCCCTGCACGACGCGCTCACGCTCGCCGAGGCGGCCGACGCCGCGGGCGCGCTCTCGCTCGAGGCCCTGCGCGGCACCAACGTCCCTTTCGAGGAAGCGCTCAACGCGCTCAAGCCCCACCCGGGCCAGATCCGCGTCGCGGCGCGCCTGCGCGGCCACCTGCGCGACAGCGAGATCCGCGAGTCGCATCTGCACGACGACCCGCGGGTGCAGGACCCCTACAGCCTTCGCTGCATGCCTCAGGTCCACGGCGCGGTCGACGACGCGCTGCGCTACGGCATCGGCGTCGTCGAGACCGAGATGGCCAGCTGCACCGACAACCCGCTCGTGGCCGACGGACGGCTGCTTTCCGGGGGCAACTTCCACGGGCAGGCGCTGTCGATGAGCTTCGACTTCGGCGCGATCGCGCTCGCGGGCTTGGGCGGCATCTCGGAGCGGCGCACGTTCCAGCTGATCGCGGGCGTCGAGCTGCCCCCGTTCATCGCCGACAACCCCGGCCTGGAAAGCGGCTTCATGATCCCGCAGGTCGCCGCCGCCGCGCTCGCGAGCGAGACCAAGACGCTCGCGCACCCGGCGTCCGCCGACTCGATCCCGACCTCGGCCAACAAGGAGGACTTCGTCAGCATGGGCATGGGCGCCGCGCTCAAGCTCGAGCGCTCCGTCAAAAACGTCGCGGGCATCCTCGCGATCGAGCTGCTCGCCGCCGCGCAGGGCGTCGAGCTTCACCGGCCGCTCCGGCCCGGGAAGGGCGTCGAGGCGACGCTCAAGAGGGTGCGGGGCATCGCGCCGCGCCGCAAGGGCGACGCGCCTTTCGCCGACGAGATCGCCGCGCTTTCCGAGGCGCTCCTCGCTGGGGCGTTCTCGGAGCCGTCGTGAGCAAGGTCCAGCGCGCGCCGCGCGGAAATACGCTCAGCTGCAAGGGCTGGCATCAGGAGGCCGCCCTCCGGATGCTCATGAACAACCTCGACCCCGAGGTCGCCGAGCGCCCCGAGGACCTCGTCGTCTACGGCGGCATCGGCAAGGCCGCCCGCAACTGGGACGCCTTCTACGCGATCGCGGGCTGCCTGCAGAACCTCGAGAACGACGAGACCCTGCTCGTGCAGTCGGGCAAGCCCGTCGGCGTGTTCCGCACGCACCCCGAGAGCCCCCGCGTGCTCATCGCGAACTCGAATTTGGTCGGCAAGTGGGCGAACTGGGAGACGTTTCACGAGCTCGAGAAGAAAGGCCTGATGATGTACGGGCAGATGACCGCGGGCTCGTGGATCTACATCGGCACGCAGGGCATCCTTCAGGGCACCTACGAAACTTTCGCCGAGGCGGCGCGCCAGCATTTCCCGGAAGGCGCCGAGCACGGGCTCCAGGGCCGCCTCGTCGTCACCGGCGGGCTCGGCGGCATGGGCGGCGCGCAGCCGCTCGCCGCCACGATGAACGGTGCCGCGTTTCTGGGCATCGACGTCGACGCCTCCCGCATCGAGAAGCGCCTCATGACGCGCTACCTCGACTACAGGGAGACGTCCCTCGATAAGGCGCTCGAGCGCGTGCTCGCGGCGAAGAAAGAGGGCAAGGCGATTTCCGTCGGCCTCGTCGGCAACTGCGCCGAGGTGCTGCCCGAGCTCGCCCGGCGAAAGGTCCACATCGATCTCCTGACGGACCAGACCTCCGCGCACGACCCGCTCAACGGCTACGTGCCCGCGGGTATGACTCTCGACGACGCGGCCGCGCTGCGCGCGAAATCGCCCGAGGAATACGTGAAGCGCTCGATGGCGTCGATGGCGGTCCACGTCCGCGCGATGCTCGATTTGAAGGCCCAGGGCGCGATCGTCTTCGACTACGGCAACAACATCCGGCGCATGGCGTTCGAGGCCGGCGAAAAGAACGCTTTCGATTTTCCGGGCTTCGTGCCGGCGTACATCCGCCCGCTCTTCTGCGAAGGGAAGGGGCCGTTCCGCTGGGCGGCGCTCTCGGGCGATCCCAAGGACATCGCGGTCACCGACGAGCTCGCGCTCAAGCTCTTCCCGCAGGACGCCGGGCTCAAGCGCTGGATCGAGCTGGCCCGCACCAAGATCGCGTTCCAGGGCCTGCCGTCGCGCATCTGCTGGCTCGGCTACGGCGAGCGCGCGAAGATGGGCTTGGCGATCAACGAGCTGGTGCGGTCCGGCAAGGTGTCCGCTCCGATCGTGATGGGCCGCGACCACCTCGACACCGGCTCGGTCGCGAGCCCCTACCGCGAGACCGAAGCCATGAAGGACGGCTCCGACGCGGTCGCCGACTGGCCGATCCTAAACGCCTTGTTGAACGTCGCCTCGGGCGCCTCGTGGGTGAGCTTCCACCACGGCGGCGGCGTCGGCATGGGCTATTCGCTGCACTCCGGCCAGGTCACCGTCGCCGACGGCACGAAGGAGATGGATTCGAGGATCGAGCGGGTCCTCACCAACGACCCGGGCACGGGCGTAGCTAGGCACGCGGACGCCGGCTACGCGAAGGCCCAGCAGGTGGCGAGAGAGCGGGGCATCAACATCCCGATGCTCCCGAAGGGCCCCACGACTCTGAGACGCGAAGTGAAGCGGATGCTCGGCTAGGAGAGACCATGCCCTCTGATTTTTCGTTCGACGTCGTGAGTAAAGTAGACGTGACTTTGGTCGACGAGTGCATCCAGGTCGCGATGAAGGAGATCGTGAACCGCTTCGACTTCAAAGGCTCGGTCTCGAAGATCGAGTTCAACCAAAAGGACCTGCTGATCACCGTGACGTCCGACGACGAGTACAAGCTCAAGGCGGTCCACGACGTGCTCAACACCCGCCTCGCCAAGCGCGGCCTCCCGCTCAAGAACTTCGTGCAGCAGAAGCTCGAGGCCGCGCTCTCCGGCGCGGTCCGCCAGCAGGTGAAGGTCCAGCAGGGCATCCCGTCCGACAAGGCGAAGGAGATGGTCGCCGCCGTGAAGAAATCCGGCGTGAAGGTCCAGGCCTCGATCCAGGGCGACCAGCTCCGCGTCACGAGCCGCTCGAAAGACGCGCTCCAGGACGCGATGGGCGTGCTGCGCGGCGGCGCCTTCGGCGTCGACCTTCAGTTCACCAACTACCGCTAGGTAGATGGCGGTTTACCTTCGCTGTATCGCCCAGACGCCGGACTACCCGGCCGCTAAGCGCATTCTTTCCGCGCTGCGCGAGCGCGTCCGGCACCTCGCCCCCCGGCCCTCCATCTCCGCCGATGCCCCGAAGCCCTATTGGAAAATGGCGGGCCATTACGAGCTCTCGCTGCGTCTGGCCCCGGCGAACCGCAACGTCTACCAGTCGCTGAAGGTTCTCTCGACGCGCTGGGACTGGCTCAGCGACGGCGATACGGGAGTGTGGGCCGCGGAGAGAGGCGGTCTCTTTTGCATCCCCAAGATCGTCTGGGCCGAACTCCAGCTCGACTAGATGGGGCCGCTCCTCCTGCTCCTTCCCGCGCTCGCGTTTTCGTGCAGCCATCCCTGCACCGAACCCTCGGTCGAAGCGGCCTTCGACAAGGCCGCGCTCGTGTTCTACGGCACGGTCGTCGAGCGGAAGGACCGCGGGATGTACGACCTCGTGGTGTTCGACGTGAACACGCTGTGGAAGGGCGCGCCCGTGAAATCGGCGATGCTGTCGGTCGAAAGCAACACCTGCGATCCTATGGGGGACATGTCGGAGGCCGGGGAGAAGTTCCTCGTATTTGCCACCTCGCCCACGCTGCCCAACGACAAGCGGACCGGAGACGCCGGCGAACTCGTCACCGGTTTCTGCCGCGGCTCGACGCGCTTCATGCCCTACGATCAGGGCCCGCCGCGCCACGCCGAACTGACCGCCCTAGCCGCCGGCAAGCGGCCCGGCACGAAGCCGAAGGGCAGGAAGGCTCCGCGCCGGCGGGGACCGAAGAAGAACTAGCGGCCGCAGGGCGAGACGCCGGGCTTGAGGAACTTCTCGCGGAACTCGGTCTGCACGGAGACGGCTTCGTGCTCCATCGAGTCGTCGAACTGCTCGATCGGGATGTTCTTGTAGCGCACCTGGACGTAGTGCGCGAGCTCGTGCGCCAAAGAGTCGTCCACCCAGCGCTTCGTCCGCTCGTAATACTCGGCGTCGTTGATCAGGTAGATCTCGTTTCTCGCGGCCGCGTACGCGTTGAGGAACACGTCGGGGCGCACGCCCCATTGCGGCTGTACCGCATCTTGAAACTGCGCGAGCGGCGTGTTTTCCTCGAAGTAAACCCGCGGCAGCGGCTGGCCGGGATCGAAGCGCTTCTCCATGATCGCGAGCACGCCGTCGAGGACGCATTGCGTGGAGTAGCGCGGCTGGACCCAGCGCGTGGGCTTCGGCCGGGGTGATGTGCCGAGGATTTGGACTTGCTGGCCATGCCGCTCCAGGAGCGCGGGCAGTCCGTGCGCCTTCCAGAAGGAGGTACCCTCCGAAATGGAGTTCGCGTGGACGAGGGCGACGAGAAGAGTCGCGGCTCGGAGCATGGCGATAGGATAGTGCTAGTGGGGCGTTTTGTAAACGGTTCGGCTGAGCGCGTTCATCCCTTCGGGCAGGCTCGCCGGATCGGGATGGACGGGGTAGGCGTACGTGCCGTCGCCGTTCATCACCCACGAGACGCCCCAGGAGTTTGGCTGAGTGACCGTCTGGCCCGCCCACAGTTCCGGCGACGTGTCGTTGGGCCGCGTGCCGCCGGTGAAGCAG
>JACRDR010000347.1 GCA_016212845.1 Elusimicrobiota bacterium | reverse complement strand
TTCATGACCGATCACCTGCGCACTCTCGCGGCGTTCGCGCGCTTCCCGGTCGCCTGCGTGCCGAACGCCGGTCTGCCCGACGAGAACGGCCGCTACAACGAGACGCCCGAGATGATCGCCAAAAAGCTCGCGCGCTTCGCCGACGAAGGCTGGCTCAACATCGTCGGCGGCTGCTGCGGCACGACCGCCGAGCACATCGCGCTGATCTCGAAGATGGTCGAAGGCCGCAAGCCTCGCCGCGCGAACGCGCCGCGCCGCGCCGCGACCGCCGGCCTCGAGTCGTTCGTCATCGAGGACGACAAGCGGCCCGTGCTCGTCGGCGAGCGGACGAACGTCATCGGCTCGCGCATCTTCAAGGACCTCATCGTGCAGGAGAAGTTCGAGGAGGCCTCCGAGATCGGCCGGCGCCAGGTGCGATCCGGCGGCCAGATCCTCGACGTCTGTCTCGCCAACCCCGACCGCGACGAGAAGGCGGACATGGGGCGCTTCCTCGATTTTCTCACGAAGAAGGTGAAGGCGCCGCTCATGATCGACACGACGGACTCCGTCGTGCTGGAGGAGGCGCTCAAGCGCTGCCCCGGCAAGTGCGTCGTCAACTCGATCAACCTCGAGGACGGCGAGGAGCGCTACGAGGCGGTCGTCCCGCTGCTGCGCCGCTACGGCGCCTCCGTCGTCGTCGGCACGATCGATGAGGACAAGGCGCAGGGCATGGCGGTCACCCGGCAGCGCAAGCTCGCGATCGCCCAGCGCTCGTTCGAGCTCCTCACCGAAAAGTACGGCCTCGAGCCCGAAGACCTCTATTTCGACCCGCTCGTGTTCCCGTGCGCGACCGGCGACAAGAACTACTACGGCTCCGCGATCGAGACGATCGAGGGCGTGCGACTCATCAAGCAGGCGCTGCCCCGATGCAAGACAATCCTCGGCGTGTCGAACGTCTCCTTCGGCCTCCCGGCCGCGGGCCGCGAGGTGCTCAACGCGGTCTTCCTCCATCACTGCGTGCAGGCGGGCTTAGACCTCGCGATCGTGAACTCCGAGAAGCTGGCGCGGTACTCGACCTTGCCCGAGGACGAGCGCAAGCTCGCCGACGACCTGCTCCACTGGAAGGGTCCGGGCGATCCGGCGTTCCCGGCGGGCTACGACCCCGTCGCCCGGTTCTCCGATAAGTTCCGCGACGCGAAGGTCGTCGTCAAAGGCAGCGAGCGCCTGAAGCTCCCGATCGACGACCGTTTGCCCAGGAACGTCGTCGAGGGCTCGAAGGAGGGCCTGCTCCCCGATCTCGACGTCCTGCTCAAGGAAGGCCGCTCGCCGCTCGCGATCATCAACGGCCCGCTCATGAAGGGCATGGACGAGGTCGGCCGCCTCTTCGCCGCCAACGAGATGATCGTGGCCGAGGTGCTCCAGTCCGCCGAGGTCATGAAGGCCGCGGTCGCGCACCTCGAGCCTCACATGGACCAGTCGGCGAACGTCTCCCGCGGCAAGATCGTCCTCGCCACCGTGAAGGGCGACGTCCACGACATCGGCAAGAACCTCGTGCACATCATCCTCAAGAACAACGGCTTCGAGGTGCACGACCTCGGCATCAAGGTCACGCCCGAGGTCCTCATCGCCGCGGTGAAGACGATCGCGCCGCACATGATCGGGCTCTCCGGCCTCCTCGTGAAGTCGGCGCAGCAGATGGTAATCACCGCCGAGGACCTCAAGAACGCCGGCGTGGAGATCCCCGTGCTCGTCGGCGGCGCCGCGCTCAGCCCCAAGTTCACCGCCGCCCGCATCGCGCCGCAGTACGCCGGCCCCGTGCTCTACGCCAAGGACGCGATGATGGGCCTCGACCTCGCCAACGGACTGCAGGACCCGGCCCGCCGCGAGGGCGTGCTCGCCAAGAACCTCGACATCCAGGAGCACCTAAAGCGCGACCTCGTGCCCGCGCCCGCCGCCGCCGTCAACGGCGCGGCGAAGGCCGCCTCCATCCCGCACGGCGAGGCCCCGACGCCTCCGGATTTGAAGCCGCACGTGCTCGGCGACTTCCGGGTCGAGGACATCTTCAAGTACGTCAACCCGATCATGCTGTACGGCAAGCATCTCGGGCTCAAGAGCCCCGAGCGCCGGCTCGCCGAGCGCGACCCGAAAGCGGTCGAGCTCTACGATCGCGTCTCGAAGCTGCAGGACGAGATCCTCTCCGGAAAGCTCATCTCGGCGAAGGCGGTGTTCCGCTTTTTCCCGGCGAACGCCGAAGGCGACTCGGTCGTGATCTACGACTCGCCCGCGAGCCTCAAGGAGCTCGCGCGCTTCGAGTTCCCCCGCCAGAGGGGGCACGAGGGGCTGTGCCTCGCCGACTTCGTCGCGCCGAAGTCCTCGGGAAAGCTCGATTTCGTCTCGATGTTCGTCGTGACCTGCGGCGCCGGCATCCGCGAGCTCTCGGAGCGCTACCGCGAGAGCGGCGAGTACCTCAAGTCGCACGCGCTGCAGGCGATCGCGATCGAAAGCGCGGAGGGCTTCGCGGAGCTGCTCCACGAGCGCCTGCGCGCGATGTGGGGCATCGGCGACCCGGCCGCCATGACGATCAAGGAGAAGTTCCAGGCGCGCTACCGCGGCCTCCGCGTGAGCTTCGGCTATCCCGCCTGCCCGAACCTCCAGGACCAAGAAAAGCTTTTCGCCCTGCTCGACCCGTCGCGCATCGGCGTCGACCTCACAGAAGGCTGGATGATGGAGCCGGAGGCGTCGGTCTCCGCGCTCGTCTTCCACCATCCCGAAGCGCGCTATTTCTCCGTAGGGGAAGCGTTAACGGCGGCCGAGTGAGGGGCCTTCCCCTCGCCGTCGCTCTCCTCCTCTCCGCTCTCTCCGTTTCCGCCGAGCCCCGCCGCACGGGGCAATCGATCGCCGTCGAACTCGACCGGCTCGCCGCGGGCCAGAAGGACCTGCACCCGCACGAGGCCCGATCGCTCGAGGCGAAAATGCGCGCGCTGGGCGAGGAGGCCCGCCGGATGGGCCTCTCCGCGGTCAAGCCGCTCGCCGCTCTCCTCGCCGACCGGAGCAAGCCGGTGAAAGCGCGCGCGTACGCCGCCGAGTTTCTCGGTCTCAACGGCGACCCCGCCGCGTTCAAGCCCCTGAAGGACTGCGCGCTCGACGTCTCGGTGGACCCGGGGCTGCGCTCGGCGTCGCTGCAGGCGCTGGCCGGCGTGCGCGTGTCCGATCCCCAAAAACGGCGGGTCCTCGAGACCGCGCTCGGGGGCGACCGGGTGCCGCCCGTCGTCCGCGCCGAGGGCTTCATGCAGCTCGCCGACGTCGGCGCCGCCGATCCCGACCTCGTCTTGCGCGCGGTCTCCTCGGGAGGGCTCAAGCCCGGCGAGGCGCGCGACGCCGCGCGCGCGATCGCCCGCTCGCCGTCGCCGGCCGCCGCCGGCAAGCTCGTCGAACTGCTCCCGTACGTCGCGGCCTTCGAGGAGGGCGAGGTCGAGGCGCTCGGCTCGCTCGCGCTCCTGCCCGGCACGACGCTTTCGAGCGCCCAAGGCGACGTGCTCGTCTCCATTCTTCGCCGGCGCCGCGGCTGGGCCGCCGCGCTGGCCGCTCGCGCCCTCGGCCGCCACCGCGTCGACGGCGCCGCGGGCGAGCTGCGCCGCGCGCTCGACGCGCGCGATCCGGTCGTCGTCACCGAAGCCGCCGAGGCGCTCGCCGCGTGGCGCGACGCTCGCGGCGCGAAAGCCCTCGACGCGCTCGTC
>JACRDR010000344.1 GCA_016212845.1 Elusimicrobiota bacterium | reverse complement strand
CCAGACGGGCTCGGCGCCGGGCTTGATGTCGCCCAAGCCGGCGGTCTCGCTGAACCGCATGCCGGACTCGGCCTTCATCGACTCGAGCGTGGGGGCGGCGGCCGCCGGAGCGGCGAAAAACGCCGCGAGCAGAAATGCGAACGCACGATGGATCATTCTTTCTCCTGTCCTCCCGCCCGAGGACGAAGCCAGTGTAGCCAAAGCGGCGGGAACGCCCTAGAGACCTTCGGGGAAAAGCGCGGCGGGTCGAAATTCCCGCGCGCGGAAAAGCGATCGGCACCTGGAATTCAGAAGCGGCCTTTATAGAGAGCGCAGCCCCGGCACACGTCGGGCGGCGCCGGAGAGGCGAGCGCGTCGCGAAACTCGCCGAAGGCGAGACCGTTCCAGACGTGGAACACGCCGTCGACGGCCGCGTCGCCCAGGGGCGCCCGTTCCGGCACCGCGATCAGGCCGCACGGCATCGCGCGGCCGCGCCAGCTCACGGCGAGGCCGTCCCACGGCTGGCGGCAGCGGCCGGCGACGCCGCGCCCGGGCAGCCGCAGCTCCACGCCGCACTCGCGGCTCGCCTCGAGGGCGCGCGAGACGTGCCGCCGGACTCGATCCGGATCCTCGGTCGAGACCGACTGCGCGCCCGTCCAGTCGCGCGCGGCGGCGTACGCCTTGGGCAGCCGCGACTCCGAGAAATCGTGAGGCACGTTGCGCACCGCGACGCGGGCCACGCCCAGGCGCCGCGCGAGGCGCACCAGCGCGGCGAGCTCGGCGAGGTTCTCCCGGACCGTGGTGAGCGCCAAGACGACCGTCGGCCTCACGGCTCCCAGCCGCTCCTTGATCCTCCGCAGCTGCACGAGGTTGCGCAGCACCCGCGAGAATCGCCGCGGCGCCCTGAGCGCCTCGTAGGTTTCGCGCGTCGCTCCGTCGAGCTGGACCTCGAGCCGGCTCACGCCGCAGGAGGCGAGGCGCTCGAGCTCCCGCGTGCCGCACGCCGCCAGGCCGGTCGAGACGGTCACCGCGATCTCGCGCCGAGCGGCCAGCGCTACCGCGTCGAAGAACCGGGGGTGGCACATCGGCTCCCCGGTCCCCTCGAGGCGCAGCCCCTCCAGAGAGGCGAGCTCATCCAGCAGACGCGCGTAGAAGGCCCAGTCCATCAGCGCCGGGGTCTCGGCCGGCTGAGGGAATGGAGCCGCGCACCCGGAACAGCCGGGATCGCAGTGTCCTACGAGTTCCACCCTCACGAACCGGGGCGGTGCCGCCATCGGCGCAGTATAAAGGAGAGCCTACGTCAGGGTATTGACGATTTCGTGCCGGGCTGTTATACGAGAGAGACCCCGCCGAGTACTGTCGTTATTCTCGAAATTTGAACGTCTTTTTCACCTTCCTGGGAGCCATCCTGTGGCTCGCGTCTCCCGCGCCCGCGCGTGCCGCGTCGGCGTCCTCCTCCCATGAGATCGAGGCGAAGGTCGCCCTCGAAAGCTCCCTGGAAAAGCGCCTCGAATCCGTCCTGCGTGAGGTCTTGGGCGCCAAAGACGTCGTCGTCATCGTGAACGCCGACATGCTGACCGACGCCGAGCGCAAATCGGTCGAGGTCATGCCCGGGGTCCCCCCCAAGGACTACAACCAGGCGGCCGCGCCCCTCGCCGTCGCGCCGACCCTGGTCCGCAAGATTTCCGCCACCGTTTTCGTCGACAAGGGCATGAAGGACTCCGACCGCGAGCTCGCCAAGAAGACGGTCGAGCGCCTCCTCGGCGTCACCGGCGACGCCGCGGCGGTCACGCTCGAGGCCACCACCTTCCGGCACGCCGACCCGATCGCGAGCGTCGTCGCGCCCGAGAACCGGATGCTGTGGGCGGTCCCCGCGGCGTGGCTCGCCTTCGCCGCCGTCGCCCTGACCCTGGTCTACGCCCGCTTCCTCTCGCCCCTCGTCGGAGTCGCGCGCGAGCTCGCCCTCGTCGCCAAGGAGCGCTCCTCCGCGCCGGCGGCGCCGGACGCGCCCGCCCTCGCGGCCGCGCTGCCCGGCGCGCCGCAGGCTCAGGCGGCCCAGCTCGAGGCCCCGCCGCCCCGAGAGGCTTCCCGCGAGCTCGAGAAGCTCACGACCCATTTCGGCTTCATCCATGAGAAGGACCTGCCGGCGCTGGCCTTCCTCCTTTCCCGGGACGCGACGAGCGCCGCGATCGTCCTCAACTATCTGCCGCCCGTCCTCGGAGCGAAGTTCCTCGACCAGCTCCCGACGGCCGTCCGCCAGGAGACCGCGGCGCTCATGACGCAGACGCGGCTCTTGAACAAGCATCAGGTTCACATGGTCGAGGAAGGCCTCCGCGAGCGCCTCCAGTACCTCATGGGCGGCGAGTCGCGCCTGGCCGAGATCCTCGAGGGCGCCAACGTCAGCGTGCAGACCGAGCTGCTGGGCGCGCTTCGCGAGCGCGACCCCGGAACCGCGGACCGGCTCTCGCGCCGCATCGTCATGCTGGAAGATCTCGCGCTCCTCGACGAAGGCGACTTCAAGGCGCTCAGCCGCCAGGTCACCGTGCGCAGCCTCGCCACCGTGCTGGCGGCCTCTCCCGATCTCAAGGACCGCATCATTCCGCGGCTCTCCGGCGGCGTGGCGGAATGGCTGACCCAAGAAATCGAGCTGTGCGGCAGCCTCCCCCCCGAAACGATCGAGGCGGAGCAGCGCCGCGTCCTCACCGCGCTTTCCCGCTCCGTCCGCGAGGGCAAGATCGTCCTGCGCAAAGACGACGTCGCGCCGCCCGAGTCCCCCGCGCTGGGCGGACCGCCGGACACTTTCAGCGCCGGTTTCCCGCAAGCTCCCGAGGGGCCCCAAACTTAAATGGATTTCATGACCATCCTCGGCGTCCTCACGGGCGCCGGAGTCGTGGTGTACGTCCTGCAGAGCGGGCAGATGCTGCATTTCCTGCTCAACCCCGAGGCGATCATCCTCATCTTCGGCGGCACGCTCGGCTCCGTGCTCATCAGCTACCCGTGGGAAGCGCTCAAGAACATCCCCATGGCCGTGAAGATGGTCCTCTTCCCCCCGAAGCGGCCGCCGGCGAACCGTCTCATCGCGAACTTCATCCGCTTGGCCGAGAAGGCCCGGCGCCAAGGGCTCGACTCCCTCGCCGACGAGATCGCGACCGCGGAACACCCGTTCCTCGGCGACGGCATCCAGATGATCGTCGACGGACTCGAGAAGGAAGTCCTTCTCGAACGCTTCGAGCGCGACATGGTGTTCACCCGCCAGCGCCACGTGCAGGTGAGCGGCATCTTCCGTTCCGCCGGCACCTTCGCCCCGATCTTCGGCCTCCTCGGCACGCTGATCGGCGTCGTCCAAGTGCTCCGCAACATCACCAACCCGGCCGCGATGGGCGCCTCGATGGCCGTCGCCATGACCGCGTCGTTCTACGGCATCTTCTCCGCCAACTTCCTCTTCCTGCCCATCGCGAACAAGCTCAACTACTACTCCGAGGAAGAGATGCTCAACCGCGAGCTCATCGCTCGCGGCGTCATCGGCCTTCTCGAGGGAGCGTCCCCCTGGCTGCTCGGCCGCAAGCTCGAGGCGTACATGTCCTTCCATCTCCGCCGCGCCGGGGCTAAGAACTACAAGATTCCGGCTTAAGCCATGATTCCCTTCGCGCACCGCATGGCGCTAAGCGCGCCCGCCGAGGACAATCCGCTCTGGCTCGTCGTCCTCGCGGACATGATGACGAACCTCATGCTCTTCTTCCTCGTCATGTTCGCCATGACGCTGCAGGGAGAGAAGGCTAAGGAGCAGCTCGCCCGCGCGCTCGACGATCCCCGCGGCGTCACGACCGCGCCGCCCGATCCGCAGGCCGAGCGCGCCGTCCGCGACTTCCGCGAGGAGCAGACCGCCAACGCGCTCAAGCAGCTCTTCGGCGACACCCGCGTCGACGAGGACGCGATCCGCGTCAGCCTGCGCGACAAGCTCATCTTTCCCACGGCCGACGACCGGCTGACGCCCGAAGCGATCGGGCTGCTGTCGTCTTTGGCGGGCGTGCTCGGCCCTCTCCCGAACACCGTCGTGATCGAGGGCCACACCGACAACGTGCGCGTGATCAGCGGGTCCTTCCGCTCCAACTGGGAACTCTCGGTCGCCCGCGCCGACTCGGTCGTCCGCGAGCTCGTGAAGCAAGGCATGACCCCGAACCGGCTCGTGGCCGCCGGCTACGGCGAGCAGCTTCCCGCCGCCTCGAACGACGACGCCGCGGGCCGCGCCCGCAACCGCCGCGTCGAGATCGTCATTCTCCGCAACACGCCGCCGGATTCCGACTGACATGAGCGCGGCCCAAGACGATACCCAGCTCTGGATGGTTCCCTACGCGGACCTCATGTCCATGCTCGTCATCCTCTTCATGTCCCTCTTCGGCTACGCCTACCAGAACGGCTCGCCGCAGATGGAGCGCACGCTGTCCAAGCTTCAGCTCGAGATGGGCTCCAAGGAGCAGGTGAAGGTCCGCGAGCGCCTCAAGGAGGCCGAGCTCGCCATCGACCTCAAGGAGCAGATGGGCAAGCTCGGCCTCTCCGACATCGGCCTCCAGGTGACCTCCAAGCGCGTCCGGCTGACCCTGCCCGCGCCTGTGCTCTTCTCCGAGGGCTCCGAGAAGCTCGGCGGACAGGCCATGCCCGTGCTCGAGGCGGTCGCCAAATATCTCTCGCAAAGCCGCGAGCCGGTGCTCATCGAAGGCCACACCGACAACGTCCCCATCGCCGGCGGCCGCTACCGCTCCAACTGGGAGCTCTCCGCGGCGCGCGCCTATTCCGTCGTCGACCGCTTCATCGCGCTCGGCGTCCCCGCGTCGCGCTTCAGTCTCCGGGGCTACGCGGAACACCGGCCCGTCGCCGACAATTCCACACCGGACGGCCGTCGCGCCAACCGGCGCATCGAAATCAGCCTCCTGCGCCGCGAAGAAGCCGAGGTGGCGCCGTGAGCGTACTGCTCGCCGTACTCGTCGCCGCCTCCGTCCACGCCGCGCCGGAGAAGGTCCGCACGACGACGCAGACCATGCAGGAGGCCTACGACCAAGCCTTCAAGCTCTACCGCATGGGCGATTATCGCAAGGCGATGGCCAAGTGGAGCGACATCCTCCGCACCGATCCGAGCCAATCCTCGGCCCAGCGCATGATCGACCAGGCCCGCCAGGCGCTCGCCGAGCAAATGAAGCTCAAGCGCGCCAAGGTCTACGAGCACGCCGCCGCCGGCCGCTTCAAGCAGGCCCTGCTCCAGACCCAGGCCTTAATCGACCTCGACCCGACCGATACGGTGACTCGCAAGCTCGAAGGCCGCCTAGAGCAGGTCTCCAAGATCGTCCCCGAGGCGCCCCAAGACGCCGGCAAGGCCTGGCGCGTCGCCCTGCTCGGCATCAAGGGCTTCCTGCTGATGCCCCAGGACCTGAAGCTGGCCCACAACGGCCTGCGCTACGCCTCCGAGCTCCAGCCCGGCAGCGCCGACTTCGGCGCCCTGCTCGCCCTGGTGCGCACCGAGTATCCCCCGCTCGTCACCGACGACGACGTGACCCCCGGCATGAAGCTCATGGAGCACAAGCATCTCGTCGCGCTGCATCACATCTACGACGCGCGCTACCACGCCGCGATCCCGGTTTTGCAGGAGATCCTGCAGCTCGAGCCGAACGATCTCGTCGCGCTCAAGCGGCTCGGCACCGCCTTCTTCTCGCTCGGGCGCAAGCCCCAGGCGAAGGAAGCCTGGCAAAGAGCGCTTCGCTTGGCCCCGAAGGATCAGGTCCTCCAAGAATACCTCGCGAAAGTTCAGTAGTCGCGAATCCGAACGACTGGTGCCTGGCACCCGCTGTTCGGATTTAGAACGAATAGGACCAGCGCATCAAAGCGGTCACCTCTTTGTAGGTGTTCGCCTTGT
>JACRDR010000040.1 GCA_016212845.1 Elusimicrobiota bacterium | reverse complement strand
GGATCGACTTCGTCCCTTCGGGCGCCGGCACGCGGTCGTAGACGCCGTCGGCTCCGAGCGCCCAGGCTTTCGAGTTGTCGGCGAAGCTGGTCTTTAGGATCACGTCGAGAAGGTATCGCTTGAGCCGCGCGTCCTTGACCGGGAAGGCGATCTCGTAGCGCGTGTACAGGTTGCGCGGCATCCAGTCGGCGCTCGAGAGATAGACCTTCTCCTCGCCGCCGGACCGGAAGTAGAAGATGCGGCTGTGCTCGAGGAAGCGGTCCACGATGCTCCGGACGCGGATGTTCTGGCTGACCCCGGGGATGCCGGGGCGCAGGCAGCAGCTGCCTCGCACCAGAAGATCGATCTGCACGCCCTCTCGCGAGGCGTCATAGAGGGCCTCGATGAGCCGCCGGTCGACGAGCGCGTTCATCTTCGCGATGATGCGGCCCTCCCCTCCCGCCTTCTGCACGGCGATCTCGCCCCGGATCAGCTGAAGGATGCGCTCGTACAGCCGTCCGGGCGCGACCAGCAGCTCCTTGAAGTCGGTCACGCGTCCCGGGCGGGAGAGGCCGGCGATGTACTGCTCGATCTCTTTGCCCAGCACCGGGTCCGCCGTGAGGAGGCCGAGGTCGGTGTACTGCCTCGCGGTGCCGGGATGGTAGTTGCCGGTGCCGAGGTGGAGATAGGAGCGCGGCCCGCCTTCCTCGTCGCGGATCACCTGCGTGACCTTGCTGTGCACCTTGTAGTTGCCGAGGGGCGCCGAGACCTGCACGCCCGCCTTGCGCAGCTCGCGGGCGAGGCGGACATTGTTGAGCTCGTCGAACCGGGCCTTGATCTCGATGTAGGCGGTCACCTTCTTTCCGGCCGCGGCGGCGTCTTTGAGGGCCGCGATGACCGGCGACTCGCGGCTGGTCCGGTAAAGCGTGTGATAGATGCGCGCGACCTTCGGGTCCTTCGCCGCCTCCTGCAGGAAGCGCACCACCGCTTCGAAGTCGTCGTAGGGGTGATGCAGCAGGAGGTCGTTGTCGCGCACGACCTGGAACACGCCGCGCCGCCGCAGAGGCTTCGGCATCTCCGGCTTGATCGCGGGGTAGCGCATCGACGGCGCGGCCACGGGGCTGTTGTAGAGGGTCGCGAGCGTGCGCAGGTCGAGCGGCAGCGGGAACCGGTAGAGCGCCGCCGAGTCGAGCCGGAGCGCGGTCGCGAGGAACAGGGCGCCCTCGGAGTAGGCGGGCGCGTCCACCTCGAGACGGACGATTCGGGCCTTCGAGCGCCGGAGCACCGCCTCGACGATCTGCTCCTCGATGCCTTCTTCGTCCGGATGGTAGCGGAGGTCGGCGTCGCGCAGGATCTTGAACGGGAACGCCTCGATCACGTCGGTGCGGCCGAGGAGGTCGCCCGCCTTCGCGCGCAGCCAGCGCTCGAGCAGCGCGTACCGGGCTTGGCCGGGCTCCGCCTGAAGCTCGACCATGCGGGCCTCTCTTTCGTCGATCGAGAGGATCGCGTACTGCGCCGGAAAGCGGATGAAGACGTGGATGCGCGAGCTTTCGAGCCACGGCAGCGGCTCGGACGTTTTGCGCATGCAGAAGCTCAGCTTCGGCAGCTTCGCGCGGATGTCCGCGTCCATGCTGCGATCGGTCTCGAAATCCTGCTGGATCACGATGCCCTTCTTCGCCATCGTCTCGAGGATGTCCTGGAGGACGGCGGCCTGGCGGGCTTTCTGCGCGAGCACCTGCTCGCGGACCTGGGCCAGCACCTGCGCCACGGTCATGCCCTCGGGGTAGCGGAAGCCGGGCATGCGGCGCGCGATCCGGGCGATCTCGGCCACGCGGATCATGAAGAACTCGTCGAGGTTCGAGCTGACGATCGCCGCGAAGCGCAGGCGCTCGAGCACGGGCACCGTCTTGTCGGCCGCTTCGCCGAGCACCCGCTCGTTGAACTGCAGCCACGTCAGGTCCCGGTTGAAGAAGCGTTCGGTCCGGGGCGCCTGCGCGGGAGCCGGCGAGAGCTTCACGGCGTCGGGATTGAAGGGCTTGAACTCGGGGAGAGGCGGCGGCGCGCGCCGGTCCTTCTTGGGCGGCTGGGCACGGACGTCGGCCTGGGCCTGGGGCGCTTCGGGACGATCCAACGGGGTGGTCACGGGGGTCTGCGGAGGGCGGCTGTCGACGGCATTATGCTATAATCGGCCGCTCGTGTCCACCGTCGAATCCCCCTCCAAGTCCCTGCGCCACGCGCTCGATTTGTACCGCTACCGCCGACGCAAAACGCGCGTCGTGATGGTCGGCG
This sequence comes from Elusimicrobiota bacterium, assembly GCA_016212845.1. Taxonomy (GTDB): domain Bacteria; phylum Elusimicrobiota; class Elusimicrobia; order UBA1565; family JACRDR01; genus JACRDR01. The sequence continues at coordinate 1,124 of JACRDR010000040.1, read as the reverse complement.
GCGTGCCCGTCGGCGGCGACAACCCGATCCGCGTCCAGTCGATGACGACGACGGACACGCTCGACGTCGAGGCCACGATCCGGCAGTCGATCACGATGGTGGAGTCCGGCTGCGAGATCGTGCGCATCACCGCGCCCACCGTCAACGACGCGCGGGCCCTCGGGAAGATCAAAGAAGGCCTGAGCAAACGCGGCATCCAGGCGCCGATCGTCGCCGACATCCATTTCGCGCCGGCGGCCGCCATGGAGGCGGCCGAGTACGTCGAGAAGGTCCGAATCAACCCGGGGAACTTCGTCGACAACAAGCGCTTCGCGGTGAAGGAGTACACCGACGTCGAGTACGCCGCCGAGCTCGAGCGCATCGAGGCCGCCTTCACCCCGCTCGTCGAGAAGCTGAAAAGGCTCAAGCGGGCGCTTAGGATCGGCACGAACCACGGCTCCCTCTCCGACCGCATCATGAACCGCTACGGCGACAGCCCGCTCGGCATGGTCGAGTCGGCGCTCGAGTACGTGCGGATCGCCGAGAAGCTCGGCTACCGCGACATCATCTTGTCGATGAAGGCGTCCAACCCGAAGGTCATGATCGCGGCCTACCGCCTGCTCGCGGCCCGCATGGACGAGGCAGGCATGGACTACCCGTTCCACCTCGGCGTCACCGAGGCGGGCGACGGCGAGGACGGCCGGGTGAAAAGCGCGATCGGCATCGGCTCGCTCCTCGAGGACGGGATCGGCGACACGATCCGCGTCTCGCTGACGGAGCCGCCCGAAGTCGAAGTTCCCGTCTGCTACGCGCTCGCCGAGCGCTTCCAGCCGAAGAACCGCGCCGCGCGCGAGCGCGTCGAGCCCAAAGGGGCGCCCAAGGCCGGCCGCGAACAGCCGCTCTACTGCGGAGATCTTTTCGACTACGCGCGCCGGAAGTCCGAGGCGTTCAAGATCGGCCCGTTCTTCGTCGGCGGCCCGCAGCTCGTGCGCACCGTCCTCCAAGCGCCCGCGGCGGCCTCCGCGGCCTCCCTTCTCGAGCTGCTCGAAAGCCAGCTCAAGAAGAGCCAGGAGCCCGAGATCTTCGAGTGGACGGTCGGGAGCGACGCCGACATCAATCGCTTGCGCGAGGTCCGGAAGGGTCTC
>JACRDR010000338.1 GCA_016212845.1 Elusimicrobiota bacterium | reverse complement strand
TGGACCGGGTGCTCGAGCGAGGCCGGGTCATCCAAATGCGGGGGCCATCGTATCGAACGCGGCACCTGCAGGCAGGTCAGACGGGGCGGGACTGTGCCAAAATTTCCGGAAATCGTGTGCCAGAATTACTGGAACCCACATGAGTCCTTTTTCAATTCCACAGACTATCGATTGGAGAACTCCGCCTTCTGATCTTCTGCAATCAATTCTTCGATTTCCTCAGAATGATCTCTGTAGTACGCAAGCGCGGCTGCCACTTGATCAGTGCTCAAGTGGGGATATACAGAAAGTAGCTTTGCCCGGTCTCCAAGACGAGTTAATGCTTCCACGAGATGATGAACTGCGACTCGCGTGCCGATGACGATAGGCGCCCCGCCACAGACTAGCGGAGACTTTCCGATAAGGTAGGCTGAACCATGATCCGACGGGGCCTCAACCCTAGATAGGAATGACCCGCCGCCGGCTAACAAAAGGAAAGAGTCGCCATCTCCAGAAGTCTCTTTGGCCCGGGCCGCAATTTCAAAAGTAGGGCTATCGACTTTGAAGGTCATAAGATCACTCCCTCCAGCGTTGACGCGATCAGTTCGTCCGCCTCCTTCCAAACGGCGGCCACATCACGAGGCTCCATGCTATTCTGAAGATCTCGGTTGTTGATATCTATTTTGGTCGCAAGATTGAAATTGTCCTCAGGTCTCATCTGCTGGAAAACCTGTTGAGCATGAACGTTTACTTTCTTGCCAAATGACGCCTGAACGATGCGGTTACAGACTAGCTGCGCTTCGGAAATATCTGACAGATTCTCGGAGAAGATCCTCTTCAGGAGCGCTGGTTTGTCAGCAGCAGTATACGGAATTACAACCTCAAAGATCTTACCTGCTCTGGCGAATCGGAGCCCCTTAACAATCTCAGCGACCTTGAAGAATATCGTCTCAGTCCTCTTGTTAAGTTCTGACATCTGCAGCGAAGGAGCTGAGTGAAATGTATTCTCTCCCGCTTTAATCAGATAGTGCACGGTGACTGCATCAACTCCAAGAAAAAAAGAAGGCCCAGTCGCGATCGCGCCACCGCTCATATTGTACTGCCGAAAAACATGAAACAGCGGGGCCGGCTGACCAGGAGGTACTTGAACACTTGCATCGAAAATTTGAAAGTGTGTGCCGTCGAGGTCCTGGAGATACGCCTTTATCGCCTCCTTCTCACTGGCCTTAAGCTCCATCCTAAGGGGGATTCGGCAGGAGAATTGTATAGCGAATTGCTGCGCTTTCTTAATAATGTCGTTCATTGGCCTGATAGTTTAGTAGACGAAGCCAGGTTTAGCAAGCCAGTTATCCAGAGACGTTAGCCGGAGAAACCTTTCCCCACTCAAGGTGCCGTCGGTTCTCTTCTCTCGAGTGGTCCTTTCACATCCAGGGCGGCGACGTAGTCCTTCGCGAAGCGCAGCTGGTCGTGGAGATGGCTGTAGTGGAACGCGCCCGCGCGGCCTACGGTATCGAGATTCGAGATCCCCGACACGCCCCGCCGGACGGCCGCGACGTCCGCCTCGTAGCCCCGCGAGTACACCGGGTAGGCGAACGGCAACAGCTCGTGCCGCCATTCGAGCACGCGTCCGCCCGAGATGAGTCCGATCGCGTCGAGCTCGTCGACGACGCGGCGCGCGAGCGCGGGAGCGGTCAACTCGTCGATCGCGTCGCCGGGAAAGCAGGGCACCTCGGCCACGAGGGAAGTCTCGTCGGCGGGCGCCATCGCGGCCGAGCGGTTCTTCGGCTCGTGGACGCGCGACACGCAGTAGCGCGCCTCCGGAAGGTAGATCGACGCGTTCTCGGACACCCGCGGCTGGGCGAGACGCAGAAAAACCAGGCGAAGGCGGCGGAAGCGCAGGCGGGCGGCCGCCTCGAGCGCGAAAGGTCCGGAGTGCTCGCCGAGCAGGCGCGCGAGCGCGGGCAGGGGCAGCGTGGAGACGACCCTGCCCTCGACGTCGAGCGGCTCGCCGTCCCGCCAGCGCACCCGGACGAGCCTTCCCCCCTCGACGTCGAGACCGACCGCCTCGCGCCCGAACTCCACGGAATCCCGAGGCAGGCCGGCCGCGAGGGCTTCGGCGATCGCGCCGTAGCCGCCGTCGGGGTAGTAGAAGCGGCCGTCGAGGTGGGCGGCTTTGCGGCGGCCGAAGAGCATTTCGGCGGCGAGCGCGCGCAGAGTCAGCCCCTGCAATCGGCGCGTGGCGACGTCGCACGACAGGCGCCGGGCCGGGAGTCCCCAGAGCTTCTCGGAATAGTTGAGGAGCAAGTCCCGCGCGAGCGTCGGGCCGAAGCGCCGGGTCGCGTACTCCTCGAAATGTTCGGGCGGCGGGCCGGAGCGCGGCGCGCGCGCCGCTTCCCAGGCGACCCGGAGCGCTCCCGCGGGGCCGTAGGAGAGCGCGGCGTTGAGCGGCGAGGGCGGAAAATCGACGTACCGTCCGCGAGTCCAAACGCGGTTGGGCGCGTCCACCCGCCGAAGGCGGGAGCCCAGCAGCGCGCGCACGTCGGCGGTGACGTCCGCGTCGCGGTCGTGGAAGCGGTGGGCGCCCGCGTCCCAGCGGTGGGGGCCGGTCTTAAACGTCCGGCACATGCCGCCCAGCGCCTGCGCCTTCTCGTAGAGGGTGAACGGCAGTCCGGCGCGCGCGGCATAGAAGGCGACGCCCAGGCCCGCGGGACCGCCGCCGAGGATCGAGAGCCCGCTCACCGGCCGAGGCTCCCGGGGACCGGAACGGCCCCCGCGAGCGGCAGGGAGGAGACGATCGTCGCGTCGCGCAGCCGCGGGTCGCGGACGACGTAGAGGCACGCGCACGCCGCGGACGGCAGGACGGGCCGAAGCTCGTCGAGCGACAGAAATCTCGGCTGGATCGCGCGCGGGTTCATGCGCCGGAAGATCCCGCGTCCGGCGCGCTGCAGCCATTGCCGCGGGTGAGCGCGCCGCTCGGAAAAGGTATGCAGGAAGTCCGCTTGGAGATGGCGCTCGAAGAAGGAGCGCAGCGCCCGGTCGTCGAGCCAGTCGACGAGCCCGAGAGAGACGACGAGGTCGTGGCCCGCCGGAAGCTCGGAGGCGTCGCGAGTCTCGAAGGCCGCCTTCGTGAGGCCTTCCGCGAGCGCGCGGCGGCGGCCCGCCTCGATCGCGCGGGGCGAATGGTCGAGCCCCCGGTAGCCCGCCGCGCCCGCCTCGAGCAGAGCCCCGGCGAGGCGCCCGGTGCCGCAGCCCGCCTCGAGCACGCGGCGGCCGCGGAGAAAGGGCGCGAGGAGCTCGACGGCGAGGCGCCGGCGCGCGAGCGTCGGCTCGGGATAGAGATAGGCCGCCCATTCCGCCGGGCCGAGTCCGGCCGCGAGGCGCCCCTCGTAGCGCGACGCTTCCCAATCGAGGATGCGCCGGTCCCAGAACGCCGCGAGTTCGGCGGGGCCGGGGTTCACGAGCGCTTCCTCAGGACCACGCGCCGCCCCAGGGCGAGGAGCCGCGGCCACCGGCGGCTGACCGCGCGATCCAGCCGCTCCGCGAGGTTCAGCGCCCTCCGGGGCAGGTTGATTGCGGGAGCCTTGGCCAGCACGCCGCCGGAGAGAGGGAGCAGGAGCGCCTCGCACGGCTCGCTCAGCTCGACGCGCCAG
>JACRDR010000337.1 GCA_016212845.1 Elusimicrobiota bacterium | reverse complement strand
GCAGGGCGTCGACGGCCAGCTCCGCTCGATGGAGTCGCGCGCCCGAAGCCTTCAGGAGCAGCTCCGCTCCCTCGAGGTGAAGGTCGACGAGAAGAAGTACGAATTGGACGCGCCCAAGAAAGCCGCGCCGCCGCCCGCGCCCACGCCGGCGCCTAAGGCGTACGTGCCGCCGAAGCCCCCGCTCGCGCCGTGGCCGCACAAGCACACGGTGCTCGCCGGCGACACCCTCCGCTCGATCGCCGCCCAGCACTACGGCGACGCGAGCCTGTGGGAATTGATCTACACCGCGAACCCCGAGAAGATCGACCGGGGCCTGCCGAGAGAAGGGGAAGTCCTGGTCGTTCCCGCGCCCGGAGGCGGACGCTGATGGCGACCGTCGCGGTGCTCGGCGAGAAAGAAGAGGCGCGGCGCGATCTCGTTCTCGCGATCGCCGAGCTCGGCCACCGCGTCGAGGCGGCGGGCGCGGTGCGCGAGACCGTCGATCTCCTCGGCCGGCTGCGCCCGCAGCTCCTCATCGTCGCGTGCGACCCGGGCTCGAGGATCGCCGAGCACGTGCTCGGAGAGGTCGACCGCGTGCAGCCCCTTTTGCCCGTCGTCGTCGCGCTCGAGCGCCGCAGCGCGTCGCGCGCCGTCGACCTCATGCGCGCGGGCGCCTACGAGGTCGTGGCGCCGCCGTGGACCGCGGACAATCTTTCGGCGTGCCTCTCGAAGGCTCTGCGCTTCAAGGGCACGCTGTTCGAGGCGGCGCCGCCCCCGGAGCAGAAGAAGGCCGCGAACCTGTACGGCTTCGTCGTGCTCGCCTTCCTGCTCGCGGCGGGCGCTTGGACCGCGCTCAAGCCGAAGCCCCAGGCCGTCGTTCCCCCGCCCCCGGCGACGAAGGTCTGGGAGCTCCCGTTCTCGCACCCGTCGGGCCTCGCGTTCCACGACGGCGAGCTGTGGGTCTCCGACTGGTTCGCGCAGACCGTCTACCGCCTCGATCCGAAGAACGCGGCGACGCGCCGCGCGGTGCACTACCCGAAGGAGGCGCCCGCCGCGCTCGCGCTGACCCAAGACCAGCTGTGGGTCGTCGCCTCGCAGAATCAGCTCGTGCGCCACATGCTCGACGACAGGCTCACCGCGCTCGAGAAGGTCGCCGACCGCGCCGGCCCGACGGTCGGCCTCGCCTACGACGGCCTCTACCTGTGGACCGTCGACGGCAAGGACAAGCGGATCCATAAGCGCCTGATGGACGACCATCTCACGGTGCTCGACTCCTACGACTATCCGGGCTCGGAGCCGGCGGCGCTGGCCTTCGACGGCAAGGACCTCTGGTCGCTCGACGCGGGCCACCACGAGCTGCTGCGTCACTCGCTGGAGCACCCGGGCCGCGTGACGCTGCGCGCGACGATCCCCGAGTACGCCGACGGCGCGTTCCGCCCCGTCGGCCTGGCGTGGGACGGCGAGCGCTTCTGGTCCGTCGCCGAGAACCGCCGCGAGTCCAACCGGCCCGGCCGCGTCTTCCGGCACGTGCTGGTGGGAGAGGCTCCGTGAAGGTCCGAGTCCCCCGCGAGGTTCCCGTGATGTTCGCGTTCGACGCGGCCGAGAGCCGCGCCGACGGCTGGGGCCGCTGGACGCGGCTGCACCCGAGGGGCGGGCGCGTCTCCACGCGCTTTCGGCTCGAGCCCGGCGACCGCGTGTTCGTCAGCTTCGAGGCGGCGGGCGAGGCCTTCGACGAGGTTCTCGCGAAGGTGGAGCGGGCCGGCCGCGACGCCGACGGCTATTTCGAGGCGGACGTGCGGCTCGAGGACGAGGTGAACGTCCACCGGCTCGGCGCGGCGCTTCGCGGCCTGGTGACGAGGGCGGGCAAGTAATGGAACGCATCACCGGCCCCATCCGCGGCCTGATCAAGTTCGCGGTCTTCGTGTTCCTGATCCTGGCGATCGCGGGCACGGTGGTCGAGTTCGGCGTGCCCAAGGACCAGCTGCGCGCCCTCGCCGTGCAGAACCTGCAGCAGCGCCTGCGGCGCCAGGTGAAGATCGGGGCGATCTCGATCGGCCCGTGGCGCGGCCTCCGCGTCGAAAAGCTCGAGATCAGCGAGTCTCCCGACTTCACGGCCGGGACCTTCGTGTCCGCCGAGCGCCTGACGGTGAAGCCGAGCTTCCTGCCGCTGTTTATGGGCAAGATCGCGGTCGGCGAAGTGACCCTCACCGAGCCGAAGGTGCGCGTCGTGCGCCAGGCGGGGGGCAAGTACAATTTCAGCGGCCTGCTCGACGCTCCGCCCGCGCCTTCGCCCGGCGGCCTGGCCCCGCTCGGACAGGCTCCGGCCGCGCCGGCGGCGTCGACCGCCGCCCCCGCGGGACTCCCGCCGCTCAAGCCGCTGGGCGGAGGGAAGCTCGATCCCGTCGCGCTGCTCACGACCGGCTGGGACGATCCGCCGAAGAAGCTCGCCGAGCTCGGCGCGCTCGCGATCGGCGCGGCCGCCGAGGCGTCCACGAAGGTGCAGTTCGACATCGAGCGTCTGCGCATCCGCCGGGGCACGGTGGAATACGTCGATCCCGAGAACGCGATGGAGCTCGCGGCCGGAGGCCTGAGCGTGTGGGCCGAGGGCCTGACGCCCCGCAGCCAGCGCACGGACGTCAGCGTCGACGGCCGCATCACCGGCAAGCTCCGCGATCAGCCGACGGAGCTCGAGTTCAGCCTCGAGGCCCGCATGGAGCTCGACAAGAGCTTCTACCCGGTGGTGACCATCGGGCACCTCATCCTCAACAAGATCCGCCACCCGAGCTTCGTGACCGAGCGCATTCGCGCCGAGTGGGACCTGAAGGGCATGTCGCCGGAGCTGACGTCCGCCAGCGGCGTGATCCGGCTCGAGGGCTCGCCGGGCGACATCAACCGGCCCGCGTATCTCAAGAGCCAAGGCAAGTGGCCGGGACTGCTCCTCTATCCCGTCGAGGTCCTCGCGAAGTTCCGCGGCCTCGGCCTTCCCGATCTTCTCAAGATCCCCTACAACGAGCTGCGCGGCGAGTACTCCTTCGCGGCCGGCTCGGTGAACATGGCGCCGCTGTACGTCCGCGGGCCCTTGGTCTCGATCAACGCCGAGGGCGTCATCAATCTCCTGCAGCGCACCGTCGGACTCAAGGCGAACGTGATCATGGGCAAGAGCGCGATCGGAGTGCTCATCAAAGGCCCGATGGACTCGCCCGCGGTGACGGCGGACGTCTCCTTCAAGGGGGGGCCGAAGCGCAAGCACCGCACCGCCGAGCAGGACCTCAACGCGGGGCAGCTTCTGGAGCAATCCTTCGGCGGCAACCCGGACGCCCTCACTCCGGACGAGCCGGCCGCCCAGGCCGCCGTCAAGGCGGGCCTGAAGAAGGGCCTGCCGAAGGACTTCGACCGCACCCACACGATCAAGGACGCCGAGAAGCTCATCGACCAGCCGCTCCCCGAAGATTAGGCGTCCCCGCCGCCATATTTTGTATCCTGACGGCATGACTGTTTCCGCCACAGAACTGAGGCGGACGGCCCTCCATCAGGTTCAAAAGGAGGAGGGCGCCCGCTTCGTCGACTTTCACGGCTGGGAGCTCCCGGTCCAGTTTTCCTCGATCATCAAGGAGCATCAGGCGGTCCGCAACGCCTGCGGCCTCTTCGACGTTTCCCACATGGGCCAGGTCTTCGTCGAGGGCCCGCAGGCGCTCGACTTCCTCCAGAAGCTCAACGCCAACGACGTGGCGCGCGCCGCGCCGGGCAAGG
>JACRDR010000340.1 GCA_016212845.1 Elusimicrobiota bacterium | reverse complement strand
TGTTCTGGTTGGCGCCCAGGCCCATCGTGATGCTGTTTTGGGGCCGCGTGTAGGTGAACTCCGAGTTCAGGGAGGTGTTGGTGACGTCCGACGGGAAGGTGGGCGAGGTGTTCTTCGATTGGCTCATCGTGCCGTAAAACTGGCTCGACCACTTCTTGCTCAACGGCACGGCGACGCTCGGGGAGACGGTGTTGTTGGAGCGCTTCGAGCCGTCGAGCTTGTCCTTGGCCGCGGTGGTGCTCAAACCCATGGCGGCGGTCCAGCTCCGCGGCAGACGCCACGTGGAGGAGAAACCGGCGGTCTGGGTATCGAGGTCGTGCGCGAGGCGCGTCTTGTCGCGGAATTGGCTCACCTGCAGGCTCAGGGACACGTTGTGGCCGCCCGAAAAAGTCTGTCCGACCGAGGAGCCGATCGACGTGGTCTGGTTGTTGAGCTGCGTCGCGGGCGTTCCCAGGGCGGAGTTCTGGCTCACGCTCACGCCTAGGCTCGTGCCCGTTTGGAAGGTGAAGCTGTTGCCGACGCTGATGACCCGCTGCGTGGTCTTGAGGCGCTTGGGGTCGCCCTTCAAGTTGTCCTTGTACTGGTTCGCCGCCAGCGACAGGCTGTACCACGACGTCGGGAAGAGTCCGAGGTTGAAGTCCATCGTCATGCGGTCGCCCACGACGCCGGGCGCGGCCAAGGCGTGATAGTCGGGGCCCGCGCGCTGGACATAGGTCTTGAACTTGAACAGCCGGCGGCTCCACGCGATCTCGCCCCGAACGGCGGTGTCCTTGACCGCCGGCTTCGAGACGTCCGAGTAGAACGTGTTCTTCTGGTAGAACGCGGCAAAGGACAGCTTGCTGACGGGCTCCCAGGTGATTCCCAGGCCCATGCCCGAGTTTTTCTGCGGCACGAGCGTCGGGCCGCGGAAGCGCGACGACTTGGGATCGGTGCTCAGCGAACCGGTCTCGTCGCCGCTCACGAAGTAGTTGAGGTCGGTCTTTAAGCCCCAGCCGATGTCGGCCCGGCCTTTCGCGGCGTAAAGCGTCCGCGAGTAGCGGCCGTTGGAGGTCGCGGTGCCCGCCAGCGACTCGATCGTCTGCCCGCCCACGACCGACCAATCGAAGCGGCCCTTGTGCTGCTCGAGCATGCCGCCGCGCATGCCCTGACCCGACACCGATAGCGGGCTGAGCGTCGGATTGATGTCGCCGGCGTAGATCGTGCCCCACGGCGCGTAGAGGTTCACGACGATGATGAACGGGTCGATCGCCTCGCCCGGCTGGTGCAGTAGGTAGGCGTTGATCAGGTAGGAGGCGTCCTTGATCTTGCCGACGGTATTGATCGACGTGGCGCCATTGTGGTGCGCCCATTTGTCCCGGCTCGAGTTCTTGTAGGAAAACGTCAGGTTGCCTTCCAGGTGGTAGTCGACCGCCTCCGGGGGAGGCGCGATCGGCTTTTCGGTGACCTGGAACGGCTTGTAGTCCGACTGGATGAGCGTCTGGTTGTCCTTAATAAGGAAGACGCGATACAGCTTGCGGCCCTCCATCGTCTCCGGAACGTGGAACGGAAGGGAGATCGCGGCGACCGCGCCCGGATTGACCACGTCGGTCGGCTGCACCTGATCCGTGCGCGCCAGCAGCTTGTACTCCAGATCGTAGACTTCCGCGACCCAATAGTAGCTGCCGGCCGCCCACGCGGCGTTTCCGGTGTTGATGGCCAGGGCTTGCAGCGCCAACGTTTCGCCCGCCGTGACCGGATCCGGCGCCGGCACGGTGAACTGCAGGGCCGCGGAATCCGCGGCCCACGCCCCGCGAGGGGCGGCCCCCCACAACAGGCACGCCCCTACGTACGCCAGTGCCCTAGCCCCTGACAGGACTGAGGGACGCCTCACACAGTTGTCCAATCGCGCTCCCGGTTGCGTCTGGCGCTACAAGTGAAACCTATTTATGTTTCAGGCTTTTTTCGTGTACGTTGCCGTCCTTGTCCGTCCACTTGAGGGTCTTCGTGCGCTCGCCCTCTTCCTTCAGCTTATTCAGCTGGCCGTCGAGCTTGGACTGGTCCTCCTGGAGACCGTCCTGCCAGGAGTCGTGATCCCCCGAGCCCATCGCCCGCCGCTGGACCGCGCCGCCGTCGCCGACCGTCGCCATCTGGTTGGCCGCCAGGGTCGCCAGAGTCTTCGACTCGCTCGCGTTTAGCAGGTCGACGTGGCCCTCGTACACCTTCACCGCGAGGCGGGTCGGGTCGTCGAGGTCGATGTCCGCCTCGGTACCGCGGACGGCCGCGACCGCCATCGGCGTCTTGACCTTCACGCCGGAGAGGCCGTGCAGCATGCGCGTCCAGGCCTGGCCGATCGTCGTCTTGAGGCTCGCCGCCTGCCCCGAGCCGCCGCCCGACTGGACCTCGAACTCGGAGTTCTCGTTCATCTTGAACTCCGCGCCGCCGATAAAGGCGACCGCGACGCGCTCGCCCTTGCCGGTCTTGAGCCACTCGCCTTCGTAGACGAAGTCGTTCATCTTCAGTCGCCCGTACGACTTCGATCCCGCGCGCTTGACCTCCGGCTTGCCCTCCAGCGCCACCACGATGCCCGCCACCGGCTTCGTCGGGCCCTTCGCCGCCGCGGGCATCGCCGCCATCGCCGCCAGCAGCGCGAGTCCCGCCAGTCCCCATGCGCTTCTCATCGTTCACCTCCGTCTTCCGCTCGTTCAAATCTCACGTCCAGGGCAGGGCTCGCCTGCACCTGTTTGAGGATGTACGGCACCCGCGCCCTCGTCTTGCCATTCTCGACGTCCTTCGCCGCGGCCAGCGTCTGCGAAACGAGGCGGTAGCGGACCACGAGTCCGTCGGTGCCGACCTGCACGTTCTCGATCTCCACGCGCTCGCCCTTGTCCATGGATCCGGCCACGATCCCGACCACGATCGACGTCTTGAACTCGATTTGCGGCGCCTTCCCTTCGCGGAGGCGCTTCCAGCGCTTGCTCCAATCGTCCGCGTCCTTGATCGCCATCGTGAACGGATTCTTTCCGGCGGGCCCGGCCATGCCGACCCACTCGCCCAGGTCCTCGTCCTGGGCCGGCTGCTCCACCTTCGCCTTCTCCCCGCCCCCGTCGCCGAGGAGGTCCTCCAGCGTCTTGTCCTTCGACTTCGACGAAGACGTCGTACCGCCCGTGGACGCCGCGCCCAGGATCTGGCTCGTGGTCGGCTCGCCGCCGGTCACGTAGGCCTTTCCCCCTTCCTTGATGGCGGCGACCAGCCCCTCCAACTCCTTAGGGTCCATCTTGTCGGTGAATTCCCATTCCGTCAAGTCCACGCCCATGGCGCGCAATTGGTCGTTGAGCTCCTTCCAAAGCTTCTCCTGCTTCTCGGGGGTGAACTCCTCCTCTTCCTCGTCGGTGTTCACCTTCGCCCGCTCGGGCTCGAAAATCGAGGCGTCCTTGGACTTGCCGGTCGCGCTGCCGACGGCGCCGGGGGTACCGAGCACCTGGCCGGTGGTCGGAGCGCCTCCGGTCACGAACGCGCGAATCGTGCCGTCCTTGATGCCCGCGACGAGAGCCTCGAGCTCCTCCGGCTCCATCTTGTCGGTGAACTCCCATTCGTTGAGGTCCACGCCCAGATTGCGCATGGTGTCGGCCAGCTCGTTCCACAACTGCTCGACGGAGGGCTTGTCCTCGTTGTCGGCCACGGAGGCGATCCCCTCGCCTCCGCCGAACAGCGGGACCTCTTTCTTGGTCTCGGTCACGGATCCGATGACGCCGCCGCCCACGGAGCCGCCGGTCGCGACCGGCGCGCCGGAGAGCGTGACCTGCACCGAGCCTTGCCGCAGGCCGTCGATGAGCGCCGCGAGCTCCGCGGAGTCCATCGAGCCGTCCATTTCCCACTCGCTCAAGTCGATGCCGCGCTCACGCAGGAGCTCGCCCAGCATCTCCCACATCTGGTCGACGGAGAGGAGCGGGGTGCCGCCGATCGTCGTGGGCGCTTGGGTGCCGGCCTCGGGACGGGTGACCGCGAGCGTCTTGCAGTTGTTGGGCACGTTGTCGTCGAAGAGCTCGAGACAAGCGGTGGCGAGCGTCTGCTGCTGGTCGACGGGAATGGCGCCGGAGACGGTCCACTCGCGCGCCTCGCCCGGGTTCAAGAGCGTGACGGAGATCGGCGTGCCCTGCGCCGGCAGGCCGCCGACGCCGATGCGCAGGTTCACCGAGTTCTCCGTCGTGTTGCCCTGGTTGAAGACGCGCACGCGCAGCTGCACGACGCCGTCGGCTCCGATCGCGGAGTCGATCGTGAGGTCGGTCACCGCGAGGTCCTTCGCGAGGGCGGTGGCGTTGACGGAGAAGTTGAACGGGGTCTCGCTCTGCGCGATCACGTTGCCCGAGGCGTCCAGGCCCTCGACGATCCAGTAGTAGACCTGGCCCGCCGTCATGCGCTGGCGGGGATCGGACGGGTTCTGCGGGTACGAGAGAAAGTTCTCGCCTCCGCCCGTCTCCTGGTTGAAGATCGAGTTGTACATCGACGGATTGTCGCCGACGGTGACCCGGTAGCGGCTCGCGCCGCTCGCCGACCACCGGAAGGTGAGAGGGACGTCGCTCATGTTGCGCGCGCCGTTCGGCGGATAGATCAGCAGGATGTTCGGAGACGAGACCGAGAACTGAGTGCTCTGGCTGACGATCTGGCCGTCGAGCTCGGTCTCCGCGCGAAACGTATAGAAGCCCGGGCCCGTGTAGAATTGCGCGACCGGGATGCCCGACACCTGGCTCGCCGCGTTGCCGATCGAGCCGACGACCGCGTTGCCGACGTGCTGAAAGACCTGCGCGCCCGTCGGCCCGAGGATGAAGAACCGGAACGCCAGGCGGTTGGCGCTGGCGACGCTGTTGAACACCTTCTGCTGAAGCACGACGCGCTCGTTGTTGGAAAAGCTCGGACGCTGGGCGCCCGTCTGGTCGAGCACGAACACGCCCTGGCCCGAGAGCAGGCCGGCCCGCGCCGGGAGGGCCGCCGGCAGGAGGAGTGCGGCGAGCAGGAGGCGCCTCACTTTATCACCGCCAGCTTCTTCACGATCTTGGCGTTCTGTTCCGGAGAGCCGCCTTTGACCTTGACCATGAAGAGGTAGACGCCGGAGGCGACGGGCTCGCCCCGCATGTTCCTCAAGTCCCACGGCGCGTGGTAGAGGCCCGGCCCGGTCGCCGTCATCGCCGAGCCGGGGATCTCCTTGACGAGGTTTCCGGCGATGTCGAAGATCGAGATATTGGCCTCGAGCGGCGAGAGCGGGCACTCGAACCGGATCGTCGTCTCGCGGCCCGCCGGGTTCGGGAAGGCGAAGACCGCGGCCTCGGGCAGCGGGTTGAAGACGAAGCTGACGTCCTTCAGCTCGCCCTCACCCACCTCGACGTCCATGATGTCCGTATAGCTGATGCCGTTGAAGGCGCGCACGCCGTACTTGCCCGGAAGCAGATTCGGGATCGTCCAGCGTCCCGTCGGATTGACGCCCACCGACACCGCCTTGCGGCCGCCGGCGAACAGCTCGATCTTGCTGGTCGCGTAGTCGGCGCCCTCGGCGGCGACCCTAAAGCCCCGCGCCGCCGCGGTGAGCCTGCCCTGCGGCGCCGCAAGCGTTCCCAAGGTGCCCGTCAAGGTGGCCAAAGTGTAACTGAGTTCCAAAACAAAATCCACGTTGCCGCTTCCCATGGCTATTCCGTCCTGCCAGACCGAGCTGGCGATGCCGTCCGCGCTCCACGTCGCTTGGATCTTGTAGTTCCCGGCCGGGATGTTGTCCATCAGCCAAGTTCCACTTCCGTCGGCGACGGTGAACGAGCTCGCCACGAGAGTACCCGCGTCGTTGAACGCTTCCACCAAGACGGCCGTGATGCCCTCGCTCGAGGTTTTCACGACGTGTCCGGAGATCTGGTTGTAGAGCTTGGGGCCGGCCTCGATCGTGGTGCCGTTGGAGAGCGCCGACCAATTGCCCGCCCCGTCCTGCGTCCACGCCCGCAGGAAGTAGGTGGAGCCGCCGATGAGGCCGAGCACCGAATAGCTCTCACGGTCGCCCGGCTTCACCAGCGACGTCGAGATCGTGACCTGGGCCGCCGTCGTGCTGAACGCGATCGCCGCGTCGGTCGAGTACATGACCTTGAACTGGCCGGTCAGGATGATGCCCGTATTGCCGTCCGACCCGGGGGCCGACCAGGTGAGATCGATGCGTCCCGAGATCGTCGAGCTCGAGGACGCGAGATCGGTGATCGCGGCCGGCGGCGTCGCGTCTACGACCGTGAACGTCGCGCCCCGCGCGAAGAAGTCGCCGGAGTTCGCCGGCACGGCGGCGTCGATGGCGCGCACGGCGATGAAATAGCTCGTGCCCGAGACGAGGTTCGCCTTGAGCAGCGCCGACGGGGTGATGGACCAGTTCGTCGTGCCGATGGCCACACTCGAGACCGCCACGCCGCCGAACGCGTCCGTCGCCCAGTTCCACCAGGCCCCGTCGGCGTTGCGGCGCAGCCGGACCTCGACGGAGGCCGGCCCGGCGCCGCCGTCGGCCGAGGTGCCCGAAAGCAGCGTGAGCGACGGGATCACGGAGTCCGGGATCGGGTTCACCACCCCGACCGTCGGAGTCGACGCGTCGAAGGTGAAAGTCGACGTCGAGTAGACGCCGGAGAAGTTGCCGAGCGCGTCCGTCGAGCGCGCGACCACGCGGTATTGGCGGCCGTCCTGCCACGCGATGCCGGGCGTCAGGGTCCAGCCGGCGAGGCCCGCCGCCTGAAAGTAGACCGGCCCCGCGTTCGAGAACGCCGACCCGGTCCAGTAGAGGCCGGCCGGCGGATCCTGCTGGATCGAGAGCTCCGTGCCGCCGATGCCGCTAGGATCCGCCGCCGTGCCGGACAGCGTCAACAGAGACGCGATGAACGCCGAGCCCGGCGTCGAGATCGTCACGCTCGGCCCGGAAGTATCCTTGCGCACGTAGAAGACGTCGACGAGCGTGGTGGTCGTTCCGGCCATGTCCCACACCCGCACCGACACGAAGCTCGTCGCGTCGGAGGGGAGCTGGGTGAAGGCCACCGGCCAGTTCGTCGTGAAGGTCTTCGAGCTCGTGAACGTCGCGATGTCCGTCCAGCCCACGGCCTGCGCGTCGCCCGAGGCCTGCGTCGTGCTCGCGCTGTACTGGAACGCGGCCAAGCCGCTCGCCGAGTCGAACGCGTCGACGTCGTAGAGCGTCCCGCCCGTCCCGCGGATATTGGAATCGCCGGTTTGGTTGTCGGCCAAGGCAGGCGCCGTGGTGTCCTTGCGGACGATGAAGGCGTCGACGAGGGTCGTCGCGTTGTTGTTGCCGTCGTAGACCTTCACCGTCACGTAATTGGTGGCGCTCTCCCACAAGCTGTTGAAAAACGCCGTCGGCAGCGCCCAGTCCGTCGTGTAGGCCGACGCGTTGATCCCGGTGACGACGAGCGTGGGACCGGCTCCGGCGAGCACCGTCTGGGAGCTCGCGGCCACCGTCGAGGCGCTGACCTCGAAGCGATTGAGTTTCGAGCCGCCGACGTCGAAGAAGTCGACGTTGTAGAAGGCCGAGCTCGACCGCCACACGAGATCCCCGCCGGCGGCGCCGTTGGCGACGGTCGGCGAGGTCACGTCCACCGCGTCGAAGGGATAGGCCGCGGCGATCTTGCTGGCCGCCAGGCCGCCCGTCGTCACCGCCACCACGTAGCGGTAGTAGGTCGTGTTGGTCGCCAGGCCGGTCTCGGTGTAGCTGACGGTCTGGCCCGAGCCGGCGGACGGCCCGATCGTGTCCGTATCCTTAATAAGGGTGAACGGGCCGGTTGAGGTAATCGCCCCGTAGAGGCGAAAGCCGAGCTCGCCGGTCGCGTTGTCGGTCCAAGTCCATTGCAGGCTGGTGGCCAAACCGGCGAGCGCGGAGCCGGCCAGCGAGGAAGGCGCCATCACTCGTCCCGCGGAGTTGCCGCCGGCCGCGGGAAGCGCCGCGGACGACCATTGGGCGAACTTTAGGCGGCCGCGCGCCGAGTCATAATACGCGATCAGCACCGAGCCGGTCGCGTCGAGCGAGATCGCCGCCGCGGGCGCCTGGATCCCGTCGGCGTCGATCGTCCCGGTCGTCCAAGCGACGCCCGTGAACCGGGCGTACTTCAACTCCCGGTTCTTGCCCTGGTACGCGACGAACGGCCGGCCGGCCTGATCGAGCGTCAGGCCCCCCGAGGCGAGCGCGTCGTCCACCGGGCCCACGTTGATCGTCCCGCCCAGGACGAAGTTACCGACCCTCAGCTTGCCCGAGTTGTAGTCGACGTAGGCGAACCACCGTTTGCCGTGCGCGTCGATCGCGATCGCGGGGCGGCTCGCCACGACGACGGCCGCCTCCAGGTTGCCCCCGGGGTCGGCCCTCAACTGGCTCGTGCCTTCGACGTTATAGAGGAGCTGGCGCTGCTGAAACCCGTCGAGCGCGAGCGCGGAGTGGCGTCCCAGGCTCGGGTCGATCGTGTTGGTGCTCCACGCGACGCCGGTCCAAGTCGCGTGCTTAAGGGTCGAATTCGTCATGTCGTGATAGCCCAGCGCCGCACGGCCGTCCGCGTCGAGCGAGAAGCCGCCGAGCCGGAAGTCGCCCGGCTCGACGGTCGAGGCCGACCAGCCGG
>JACRDR010000331.1 GCA_016212845.1 Elusimicrobiota bacterium | reverse complement strand
CCGATGTTCATCGGCCAGTCGAAGACGGAAACCCAGTACTGGAAGCCGAGCGCGAACGTCAGGCCCGCCGCGCCCAGCGCGAAGCAGGCCTTGGTGAGCCAAGAGGGGCCGAGCCCGAGCGCCTCGTCCATCCCGTGCACCGGAAAGGGCGTGAAGGCGTCGCTCACGCCGAAGCCCGCCTTCCGGGCCTCGCGCGCCGCCTCGAGTATCTCGTGGTCGGTCTCGAACACCGCGACGATCGTCCTATGCTCCATGGGCGTCCCCCTCCCCGGGCCGCGCGTAGTGCAGCACGCCCTTCACCTCGCTGACGGCGATCATCGGCAGAAACCGGCAGAACAGCAGAAAGCACGTGAAGAAGAGCCCGAAGCTTCCGACGAACTCGCCGATTTCCACGTAGGTCGGCGAGTAGCCCGTCCAGCTCGAGGGCAGGTAGTCGCGATGGAGCGAGGTCGTGATGATCACGAAGCGCTCCATCCACATGCCGACGTTGATGAGGAGCGAGAGCCCGAAGACGACCCGGACGTCGCGGCGGAGGCGCTCCGACCAGAAGAACTGCGGGACAAGGACGTTGCAGAACACCAACGTCCAGTAGAACGGCGCGAACGGCCCCCGCATCCGGTTCGCGAACGCGAAGCGCTCGTATTGGTTCGCGCTGTAGTAAGCGGTGAGGAGCTCGGTCCCATAGGCCGCGCCGACGATCATCGAGGTCAGCAGGATGACCTTGCACATCGCGTCGATGTGGCGCAGGGTGATGTAGCCCTCGAAATTCATGACCTTGCGGGCGATGATCATGAGCGTCAGCACCATCGCGAAGCCGGAAAAGATCGCGCCGCAGACGAAGTACGGGGGAAAGATCGTCGTGTGCCAGCCGGGGATCACCGACGTCGCGAAGTCGAAGGAGACGATCGTGTGGACCGAGAACACCAGCGGCGTCGCCAAGCCCGCGAGGAGCAGGTAGACCGTCTCGTAGTGCTGCCACGTCCGGTGCGAGCCGTCCCAGCCCAGGCTCGCGAGGGCGAACAGCCTTTTCCGAAACGGGTCCTTCACCCGGTCGCGCAGCGTCGCGAGATCCGGGATCAAGCCGATGAACCAGAAGGTCGCCGAGATCGTGAAGTAGGTGCTGATCGCGAAGACGTCCCACAAGAGCGGCGAGCGGAAGTTCACCCAGAGCGGGCCCATCGGGTTCGGGTAAGGCATCACCCAGTAGGCGAGCCACGGCCGGCCCATGTGGATCAGCGGATAGATGCCCGCGCACATGACCGCGAATATCGTCATCGCCTCGGCCGAACGGTTGATCGACGTGCGCCATTTCTGCCGGAACAGGAAGAGGATCGCCGAGATCAGCGTTCCGGCGTGGCCGATGCCCACCCAGAAGACGAAGTTCGTGATGTCCCAAGACCAGCCGACCGTCTTGTTGAGGCCCCACGCACCGATTCCGGTCCAGATCTGGTGGAACGCGCAGACCCCGCCGACGCCCAAGGCGGTCACGGCGCAGGCGAACGCGGCGTACCAGGCCCGCGTCGGACGCGCCTCCACGGGGTCGCAGACGTCGCGCGTGACCTGGGAGTAGCCGGCGACGCCGTCGACCAGGGGACTGCGCAGCGAAGAGACGTGGCTCGTGCTCATGGTCAAACCTTCTTGTTGCGGACTCGCGTCAGGTAGCGCACCGACGGATCGACGCCCAGCTCGCCCAGCACGCGGTAGGCGCGCGGGCCGGCGGCGAGCTTGGAGATGCGGCTGTCCGGGTCGTTGAGGTCGCCGAAGACGCTCGCCTCGGCCGGACAGCTCTGGGCGCACGCGGGCTTCACGTCGCCGTCGGCCACCACGCGTCCGGCGACCTTCGCGTCGCCTTTGGCCGTGTAGATGCGCTGCACGCAGAAGGAGCACTTCTCCATGATCCCGCGCGTGCGCACCGTGACGTCCGGGTTGAGCGCCAGATTCCGGGTCAGATCGTCGTGCGCGTAGTCGAACCAGTTGAAGCGCCGCACCTTGTACGGGCAATTATTTGCGCAGTACCGCGTGCCGACGCACCGGTTATAGACCTGCATGTTCAGGCCCTCGGTCGAGTGCACGGTCGCGAGCACCGGGCAGACCGTCTCGCACGGCGCGTTGCCGCAGTGCTGGCAGAGCATCGGCTGAAACGAGACGTCCGGGCTCTCCGGCGTCTCCGAGGGAGAGCCGGAATAGTAGCGGTCGATCCTCAGCCAGTGCATGTCGCGGCTCTTGCCCACCTCGGCCTTGCCCACGACGGGGACGTTGTTCTCGGCCATGCAGCCGACCACGCAGCCGGAGCAGCCCGTGCAGGCGTTCAAGTCGATCGCCATCGCCCAGCGATGCCCCTCGTACTCGTGCTCGGGCCAGAGGGTCGCCTCCTTGCCCTCGGGCGGGTTGCCCGAGCGGGGGTCGCGAGCGAAGTCCTGGAGCGTCGTCTCGCGCGCGAAGTCGCGCTTTTCGCCCAGGATCGGGTCGACGAGGTAGTCGTAAGTCTGCGTCTTGGCGACGCGCGCCATCGCGTCCAGCACCGTCACCCCGACCGCGCTCGCGGCGGAAAGCGGGAACACGTCCGCGCCTCCTCCCGCCTCGCGATCGATCGGGAAGACCTTGCGCGTGGGGAAGTTCGCGGCGACGTTGCCGGCGGCCGTGCGGCCGTAGCCGAGCGCGGCGGCGACGGTGCCGGGCGCCTGCCCCGGCTGGGAATGGGCCGGCAGGTCGACGAATACGCCGGAGGCCGAAAGCCGCACGAGCCGGCCTTCGACTAGGCCCAGACGCTTGAAGTCCGAAGGTGAAAACGACGCGACGTTGCCCCACGTCGTCTTCGCGATGGGGTCCGGCAGTTCCTGGAGCCACGGGTTGTTCGCCTGCGCTCCGGTCGCGAGCGCGAGCCCCGCGAACGCGACCAGCTCGAAGTCTCCGGCGGACGCGGGCGGCGACGCCGCCGCGGCGACCGCGTCGGGGCGGAACGCGCCCCGGGCCTCGGGCGAGACCGCGGCCTCGACGAAGCCGTCGCGCACGGCGGCTTCCCAGAACGTCTCGAAGGCGCGGTGCTTCGTCTGCCGGGGAAAGACGTCCCGGAGCCAGCGCTCGCGCACCAGCTCGTAGGCGGTCGTCCGGCGCCCGGACCAAAACGCGAGCGTCTCCAGGGCGGGACGGCTCGGGAAGACGGGCGAAACCGCCGGCTGCTGCACGGTGAGGACGCCGGAGTGGGCGTCGTTGTCGCCCCAGCACTCGAGGGTGTGCGGCTCGGGCACGATGATCCGCGCGAGCTCGGAGGTCTCGTCGCGGCGCGACGCCAGCGACACGAGGCACCCGACCCGAGAGGCGGCCTCGCGGAACTCGGCGGCGCGGGGATGGTCCTGCGCGGGGTTGGCTCCGCGGACGATGAGCGCCCCGATCTCGCCTCGCTTCATCTCGCCGAGGAGCTCGCCGAGCCCCCCGACGGGCTCCGCCTGGCGGGAGGGCCGGGACAGATCGATCAGCTCCTCGTAGGCGCCGAGCATGTGGTTGAGCCAGTTGACGAGGAGCTGGACGCCGGCGTCGTCGGCGCCGGAGAGCACGAGCGCGTGCCGGCGCGAGGAGGCGAGCAGGTCGGCGACGTCGGCGAGCACGGTCTTCGAGACGCCCGCCGAAGGCGCGGAGGGCAGCGGCCCGGTCCAGCCCGTCTTCGCGGCGACGAGGCGCCCGAGCTCGGCGAGCGCTCCGAAGCGCTCCGAGGGTTTGAGCGGCACGCGGAGATCGGCCGCGGCGCCGGTCAACGACATCCGGGCCTCGAACTGTCCGTGCCAGCTCATCAGATCGAGCTCCGCGTCGGGCTTGCGGTTGGAGACCCAGCCTTTCGTGAACTCCATCGGAGAGAGCCAGGTGCCGAGGAAGTCCGCGTCGATCGACAAGATCGCGCGGGCCTTCTCCAGACGATAGGTGGGGATCGCGTGCCGGCCGTGCGTGCGGCGGTGGGCTTCGGCGATCGCCGAATACGATACCGGGTCGTAGGCGACGTGCCGCGCGCCGGGATGCCGGCCCAGGAACTCGCGCACCGCCGCCCGCGCCGTGGGACTGGGCCAGGAGCCGGTAAGGAGCACGATATTCTTCCCCCCCTTCCCGGCCTTCTCGAGCGCGCGCAGCGCCGCCAAGTCCGCCTCGTCGAAGCTCGCGGGCGTTCCATCCACGCGCGCGCCGGAGAAGCGCTCCGAGTCGTAGAGATCGAGCACCGTCGCCTGTCCCCGCGCGCAGAGCCCGCCGCGCGAGACGGGATGCTCGGGATTGCCCTCGAGCTTGATCGGGCGGCCGTCGCGGACCTTCGCGAGCACGCCGCAGCCGGCCGGACACGCGGGACACGCGGTCGCGTACCACAAGCTCGTGCCGGCGACCGCCTCCTCCGCCGGAGCGATCGCGGCGACGATCTTCTCTTTCGGCGGCTGCAGCTTCCCGCAGCCCGCCGCGGCGAAGCTCGCCGCCAGCGCGGCGAGGAACTCCCGCCGCCGGAGTCCCTGCGTTTCGTCGTCTTCCGTCTCGTGCCGGCCGTCCATAGAGGGCTCCATCACCAGTGACACGCGGCGCAGTCCAGCGGGCCGCCTGACCTCTTCCAATGGCTGGGGGCCTGAGCGGGCCCGAGCCTATGGCAGTTCACGCACCAGCCCATCGACAGCGGGCCGGCTTGCCTCATGCGCTCCATCGTCTGCACCGGCCCGTGGCACTCCTGGCAGGCGATCCCGTCGGCCACGTGCACCCGGTGCGGGAAATGGACGTAGTCCGGGAGCTTGTGCACCCGCACCCACTCCACCGGCTCGGGTTGGGCGGTCAGGCGGCTCTCCCACGCTTTCGCGAGCTTCGCGATCT
>JACRDR010000330.1 GCA_016212845.1 Elusimicrobiota bacterium | reverse complement strand
GTCGCTCAAGAGCGCCGAGGCCGAGCTCGCTCGAAAAGTCCGCTTCACCGCCGACGCCGCGAGCCTCGGCTCGGACTACTCTCTGATCGTGGTCGCAAACGTCTTCCATCACATCGAGCCGGCTCAACGGAAGGCGACCTTTGCCGCCTTGCGCAAGCTGCTCGCGCTCGGCGGCCGCCTCGTCGTGTTCGAGCACAACCCGTTCAATCCCGCGACGCAGTGGATCGTCGACCGCTGCGCCTTCGATGAAAACGCGGTACTGCTGCCCTCGTCCGAGACGATCGACGGCATGAAGGCCGCCGGATTGACGCCGGAGCGCCGCGACTTCATTTCGTTCGTCCCCGGATTTCTTGCCCCACTGCAGCCGCTCGAGCGTTTTCTCGGCTGGTGCCCTGCGGGAGCGCAGTATGCCGCCGTCGGCAGGAGAGTAGATTAGATGGCCCGAATCGTCCTCGTTCGTCCGCCCAGCGTATTCTCCGCGAGCAGCTACAGCGCTCCGGTCACCATGCCGCTTTCGGCGGCGTACCTCGCCGCGGTCCTGCTCGAGGCCGGGCATAAGGTCGAAGTCCTAGACGCCTTGGGCGACGGCGTCGACCACGTCGGCCGGTCGTACCTGGCCGACGTCGAGTTCCGCGGTCTCACCAACGAGCAGATCGTGGAGCGCATTGCCGACGACGCCGACGCGATCGGCCTCTCGGCGATGTTCTCGCAGGACTGGCCGCACATCGAGACGATCATCAACGCCATCCACAAGAAGCTCCCGAACGTCCCCATCATGGTCGGCGGCGAGCACCCGACGGCGGCCAGCGAGTACACCCTGCGCAGCTGCCCGGCCGTGAGCTACACGGCGCTGGGCGAAGGCGAGCAAACGATGGTCGAGTTCGCGGACTTCCTCGACGGCAAGCGGAAGATCGAGGACGTCTCGGGCATCGAATACCTGAAGGACGGCCAACTCGTGAGCAACCCCCCGCGGGCGCGCATCCGCGCGGTCGACGACATCCCGTGGCCCGCGTGGCACCTCTTCAACCTTGAGCCCTACTTCGAGACCGGCGAAGGCCACGGCGTCGAGCGCGGCCGCAGCATGCCCATCCTCGCGACCCGCGGCTGCCCCTACCAGTGCACGTTCTGCTCGAACCCCGGAATGTGGACGACCCGCTACGTCATGCGCGACGTGGAAGACGTCGTCGACGAGATCCAGCACTACCTAACGCGCTATCAGGCGACGAACATCGACTTCTACGATCTGACCGCGATCGTGAAAAAAGACTGGACGATGAAGTTCTGCAACGAGATCAAGAAGCGGAAGCTCAAGTTCACCTGGCAGCTCCCTAGCGGCACCCGGTCCGAGGCGCTCGACGACGAGGCCCTTAAGGCCATGGCCGAGACGGGCTGCATGAACATGACGTACGCGCCCGAGAGCGGCTCCGAGCGCACGCTCGAGCTGATAAAAAAGAAGGTGAAGCTTCCGCGGCTGATCTCGTCCATCCGGTCCGCCCTCAAGTACGGCATCTTCGTGAAGTGCAACCTGATCATCGGGTTCCCGAAGGACGAGCGGATCGACGTCTACAAGACCCTCTGGTTGGCGATGAAGTTCGCGATCATCGGCTGCGACGACACCGGCGTCTACGTCTTCTCGCCGTATCCGGGCTCGGAGCTCTACGACTACCTGCGGAGCACCGGCGCCATCCGCGACATGGACCGCGAGTACTTCGAGTCGCTAATGTCCTTCATGAACTTGAAGGCCAAGAAGAGCTACTGCGAGAACATCGGCCCCAACGAGCTCGGCTTCTACCGCGTCGTCGGGATGGGACTCTTCTACGGCCTGAGCTACCTGCTGCACCCCTCCCGCATCTTCCGGTCGATTCGGAACTACCGAGAGGACCGCTCGGACACCGTGTTCGAAGAGCGCTTGTTCGGCTTCCTGCACCGGCGGGCGCTCGCGAGGCAGACGGCGAAGCAGGCGAAGACCGCGGCGGAAGCCGCCGCGAAGTGATGTCCGAGAAGATCCTCGTCACAGGCGCCGCGGGATACATCGGGTCCACGCTCACCGCGCAGCTCCTCGCCAAAGGCCGGCGCGTGCTGGCGCTCGACAGTCTCTCATTCGGCGGCGAGTCGCTCTTGGGCCTCTACGGGCATCCGGGGCTCGAGCTCGTCGTGGCGGACATCCGCGAGACGGAGCGGTTTCCGAAGCTTCTCGAGGGCGTGAGCGGCGTCGTGCATCTTGCGGCGATCGTCGGCGATCCGGCTTGCGCGAAGCAGCCCGAAGTCGCGGAAGCGATCAACTGGACCGCGGCGAAGGCGCTTTTTGACGAGTGCGCCAAGACGGCGTCGGTGAAGCGTTTCGTCTTCGCCTCGACCTGCTCCAACTACGGCAAGATGCAGGGCGACGGCTACGTGAAGGAAGATTCTCCCTTGACGCCGGTGTCCCTCTACGCGCGGCTCAAGGTGAAGATGGAGCAGCACATCCTGGGCGCGAAGGTCCGCGAGGACTTCGTCCCCGTCGCGCTCCGCTTTTCCACGGTCTGCGGCATCTCGCCGCGCATGCGCTTCGACCTTACCGTCAACGAGTTCGCCCGCGAGATGGCTCTCGGCAAGGAACTGGAAGTCTTCGGGCCCCAGTTCTGGCGGCCGTACTGCCACGTCACCGACATCGCGCGAGCCTGCATGCTCGGGCTCGAGGCGCCGGCGGAGAAGGTGCGCGGCCAGGTGTTCGGCGTGGGCTCGACCCGCGAGAACTACACGAAGAACGACATCGTCACCGCCCTCAAGAAAAGGCTCCCCGATGCCAAGGTGAAGTTCGTCGAGCGCGCCGAGGATCCGCGCGACTACCGCGTCGACTTCACCCGGATCGAGAGGACGCTCGGCTTCACGGTGACGATGTCCCTCGACCAGACGATCGACGAGCTGCTGAGCTGCCTCAAGCAAGGGGTCTGGAAGGATCCCTACTCGACGCGGTTCCAGAACATCTGATGGTATTCGGCGTCATCGCCGCCCGCGGCGGCTCGAAGGGCCTTCCCGGCAAGAACATCCTCCCGCTGCTCGGAAAGCCGCTCATCGCCTGGACCGTGCGCACCGCCAAAGACGCGAAGGCGCTCGACCGGTGCGTCGTCAGCACGGACGACGCGACGATCGCGGAGGCCGCGCGCCAAGCCGGCGGAGAGGTCCCCTTCACGCGCCCCGCGGAGCTCGCAACCGACGGAGCGGGGATGGTCGAGGTCCTCCAGCACGCGGTACGCTGGCTCGAGGCTTCGGCCAAGACGAGGCCCGAGATCGTCGTCTTGCTGCAGGCGACCTCGCCCCTGCGCGAACCCGCCGAAATCGACGGCGTCGTCGAGCTCGTGAAGAAGGGCGCCGACAGCGCCCAGACGGTCGCAGAGGATCACACGCATCCGATGCACCGATTCTCGCTCGAAGGCGACAAGCTCCAGTCCCTTTTCATCGATCCCGAGAGCCACGCCCAGCGCCAAGACGGCAAGCCGGTCTACCGGCCGACGGGCTCGGTCTTCGCCATGCGCTACCCCGTGCTCATGGAGCAGCGGCGCATCCGGGGCAAGGACCATCGCGGACTCGTTTGCCCGTTCGAGACCTCCATCGACATCGACGGAATTTGGGATTTCCGGCTGGCCGAGTTGGTCGCGGCGGAACGGTCGCTCCCACGCTAACCGATGCTTGATAAGGTTTATAGTTTATAGTAAACTATAAACAATGAAGACGCGGACGCGGGCCGCGATCCTTGCGTTTATTAGGGAACATCGCAGCGCGCGCCCGATCGAACTGGTCCGCTTCCTGCGGATCAGTGCGCAAGCCGTCCATCGACACCTGCGCTCCATGACCGCGAGCGGGGAGCTCGAGCGCATCGGCGCCGGTCCCAAGACACGCTACACCAAGGCGGGGGCGCCGGACTTTTCCGCCGCCCTCCACTGGTTCTCGGCGCGCCAGGCCCCCGAAAATCCCGGAGAATCCTGGTGCGATTCGCGCGACAGCTTCGCCGCCCGGCTGCCGAGGCTCGCCCGCATCACCCAGACGCTTCAGCCCAACGACGCCGCGCTCTTGATCTCCATCGCCGGTGAGCTCGGCAACAACGCCTTCGACCACAATCTCGGTTCTTGGAAGGACGTCCCGGGCTGCTGGTTCGAGGCCCAGGCAACGGGTGGAAAAGTGTGGCTCTGCGTCGCGGACCGCGGACAAGGAATATTCTCCTCTCTCGCACGAGCGCATCCCGAAATTCGCGACGGAAGGACCGCTCTGTCGACCGCGTTCGAAAAGCGCGTGTCCGGCAGGGCTCCCGAGCAGCGCGGGAATGGCCTCAAGTACGTCCGAGGCCTCATTCTTCAATCGCCGGGACGCGGCATCGCCTGCCGTTCCGGCGACGAAACCCTCGCCTATGGAGAGCTGGGAGCGCGCTGCCTCGAGGAAGTCGCCCCAATCCCCGGCGACCTGCCGGGCACCATCATCACCGTTGTTTGGAGCCTGCCATGAGAATCCACCTGCGCGATTTCGGCCAGATCCTCGGCTCCCGGCCGGCGGGCCGGGAAGCCGCCTTGGCCATGCGAGCCTACCTCAAGCCGGCCAAGGATGAGACGATAGAGTTGGATTTCGAGGGCGTGCTATCGGTCGGCCCCTCGTGGCTCGACGAGGTGTTGTCCGCCCTCCGAAGGGACTATGGAAAAACGCGCGTCGTCGTGCTTCCGACGACGAATGCGTCCGTCATCGAGTCCCTCAAGATCCTCGACGAAGGCTGAGCGTTTGCTATAATTCATTCTCGTCGGAAAACGGCCGGCTTCCCCGCCGGAGGCAACCCATGTCGGACAACCTGCTCAAAGGCAATTTCAAAACGAAGCGCGAGGTGAAGGATGCCGCCCCGGCGTCCGTCGCCACCGGCGCGGAGGCGATCGCCGAGCAGCTCAAGAAGCGCGCGCTCGCGAGCCTCGGCGGCAGCATGATCTACGTCGACCGCACCGTCTTGGACTGGGACCCGGACCAAGAGGCGAAGAAAGCTTGACGACGCTTCCCGCCCGCTTCGAGGCGCTCGTCGGCGAGATCGGAGACATCGGCAGACGGCACCACCACGACGACCTGCTCCGGAACGCGAAGCAGAACCTGCCTCATCAGAAGAAGACGATCCGCGACGTGCCGGCGCCCGCGGGTGAAAAGTCGAAGTCGGCGCTCGTCATCAGCGCCGGGCCGAGCCTGCGCAAGCGGAGCATGCTCCGGCGCATCCTCGACGCGAAGTATACGGGAACCGTGGTGGCGATCGACGGCTCGCTGACCGCGTGCCTCAGAGAAGGCCTCGTGCCCGACTACGTGCTCACGCTCGACCCGCACCCAACCAGGATGGTGCGCTGGTTCGGCGACCACGACCTCGAGGAGCACACGAAGAACGACGACTATTTCTCGCGCCAAGACCTCGACGTCTCGTTCCGCGCCAAGCAGAAGGAGACCAACGCGGCGAACATCGAGCTCGTGAACAAGTACGGGCCGAGGCTCAAGGTCGTCTGCGCCTCCTCCGCGCCCGGCAACGTCGTCGCCCGCCTCGAGGAGGCGAAGTGCGAGATCTACTGGTGGAACCCGCTCGTCGATGATCCGCGTGCGCCGGACAGCCTGACGAAGCAGCTCTACGACATCAACAAACTCCCGGCCTTCAACACCGGCGGCAACGTCGGCTCCGCGGCGTTCGTCTTCGCCGCGACGAAGCTCAAGATCCCCCGCGTCGGCGTGCTCGGCATGGACCTCGGCTACTACGCCGAGCTCCCGCGCGAGCAGACGCAGACCTACTTCGAGCTCCTCAAGCACTTCGGCGGCGACACGAAGGCGATCGCCGACTGCTTCACCGATTTCAAGTTTCCGCTGACCGGGGAGACGTTCTACACCGATCCCGTGTACTTCTGGTACCGCAAGAACCTGCTGCAGCTCCTCGAGCAGGCGCCCTGCAAGACCTTCAACTGCACCGAGGGCGGCACGCTCTTCGGCCCGGACATCGCCTGCGTCGCGCTTGAGGACTTCATCCGTGGCTAAGGTCCTCTTCATCAACCCGGTGATTCGGGAAGAGGACAATCCGAAGCACATCCCCTACGGGATGGCCCTGCTCGCCTCGATCGCGATGAGTCGCGGCCACCAGGTCCAGATGTACGACGCCAACGCCTGGCGCAAGGGCGACGACGTCCTGGCGGAGGTCTGCCGCGCCGACGACTGGGACGTGATCGCGATCGGCGGCCTGACCACCGCGTACAATTTCATCAAGAAGACCGTGAAGATCGCGCGCCGCGAGAGCCCGAAGTCCTTCATCATGGCGGGCGGAGGCTTCCTCACGGCGATGCCGCTCGAGATCATGGAGTGGCTGCCGGAGATCGATCTCGGCATCGTCGGCGAGGCGTTCGAGACCTTTCCCGAGGTGCTCGACATGCTCGACGCGGGCGAGCGGGACTTCTCGAAGACGTTGGGCGTCGTCTATCGCATGGGCGAGGCGCCGAAGCTCACGCCGGTGCGGCCGAACATCCCCGATCTCGACGTGCTGCCCTGGCCCGCGTGGGACCTCTTCCCGCTCGACATCTACTTCAAGAACTCCCAGCTCCTCTTTTCCGAGGAGGCGTTCACCTCCAAGCGCCGCATCGACGTGAACGGCTCGCTCGGCTGCGGCCTCATCTGCCGCTACTGCTGGCACCTCGGCACGACGGGCGACATGGTAGTCGAGGCCGACGAGCACGGAAACAACGACGTGCGCTTCACGTACGGCCGCAACATCCGCTACCACTCGGCGGCCTACATCACGAAGATGGTCAAGCACCTCTTTGAGAACTATCAGATCGATTTCGCCAGCTTCATCGACGAGAACCTGATGACCATGGACGCGGCGAGCGGCCGCACGTGGATCAAGGAGCTCTGCGAGGCCTGGATCGCGGCGGGTCTCCAGCCGACCTGCCGCCGAGACGGCGTGCCGCACGACGAGACCTGCAAGGGCGTCCACTGGTCCGGCACGAGCCATGCCACGCTGCATACGCCCCAGGGACTGGCTCTGATGTTCAAGGCCGGCTGCTCGCACCTGGTGTACGGCCTCGAGACCTTCGACCCCGGCCTGCTGCGAGACCTCGGCAAGGGCTCGACGGTGCCTAACAACGTGTCGAGCGTGAAAATCTGCCTCGACTCGGGCATCAAGCCGCTGCCGAATATCATCATCGGCTTCCCCGACGAGTCCTTCGAGACCATCCGAAACGACATCAAGGCGCTGGTGCGCCTCGGCATCCACGCCAAGCCCCACTTCGCCACGCCGTATCCGGGCAGCGAGTGGTACTACACCTACAAGCACTCGATCATCGAGCAGTACGGCGGGAATCTCGAATCCTTCATTCTCGACCTCGGCGACGCGACCAAGCCGACCGCGGTGATCAGCCACCAATTCTCGGCGGTCGAGCTCATCGGACTGCAGGACATCGTGCTCAAGCGCGACTTGCGGCTCCTCGACCAGGCCGAGCGCCACTTCGCGGGCGCCAAATTGAACCCGGTCGCCCAGCCCCGCTCCTCCTTCAACTTCGTGCCCAAAAAGATCAAGGCGCCCGTCGCCGCCGGCCCCGAAAAACTCCTTCCCCGGTAAAGTCGTTACGAAATCGGTATAATTCCGTCGCATGGCAAAGCCGATTCCCTACGGCCGGCAGTTTCTCGACGCGTCCGATCTTCAGGCGGTTCTGCGCGTTCTCAAGAGCGACTGGCTGACCCAAGGCCCCTCCGTCGGGGAGTTCGAGGCGGCGCTCGCCAAGTCCTGCGGCGCGAAATACGCCGTCGCCTGCTCCAACGGGACGGCGGCGCTGCACTTGGCCTGCATGGCCGCCGGGCTCAAGCCGGGAGACGAGGCGATCACCTCGCCCATCACCTTCGCCGCGACCGCCAACGCCGTGCTCTACTGCGGCGCCAAGCCCGTCTTCGCCGACGTCGAGGCGGACACGCTGAACCTCGATCCCGAGCTCGCGGAGAAGGCGGTCACGCCCAAGACCAGGGCGATGCTCGCCGTGCACTTCGGCGGGCAGCCGGCCGACATGAAGACGCTCGGCGCGATCGCCCGCGAGAACAACCTCATCCTGATCGAGGACGCCGCCCACGCGCTCGGCGCCAGGCAGAACGGCGAGAAAGTCGGCTCGTGCAAGCACTCGGACATGGCGACGATGAGCTTCCACCCGGTCAAGCACATCACGACCGGCGAGGGCGGCGCGATCCTTACCAACCGCGAGGACCTCTACCAGAAGCTGCGTCTCCTGCGCACCCACGGCATCACGCGCGACCCGTCGATGCTGGAAAAGCAGGAAGGGCCGTGGTACTACGAGATGCACGCGCTCGGCTTCAACTACCGCATCACGGACTTCCAGTGCGCGCTCGGCTCGACCCAGCTCGCGAAGCTCCCCAAGTTCATCAAGCGCCGCCGGGAGATCGCCTCGATGTACGACAAGGCGTTTCGCGGCATGCCGGAGCTAAAGCCCGTGCTCGAGCGCAAAGGCAACGAGAGCTCTTATCATCTCTACATCCTGAAGGTGTCCCTCGAGGAGCGGCGCCGGGCGTTCTTCGAGGCCCTGCAGGCGCGCGGACTCCAGCCGAACGTCCACTACATCCCGGTGCACAAGCTGCCGTACTACCGCAAAAACGGCTACGAGAAGGTCTCCATGCCGGTCGCCGAGGACTATTACTCGCGCGCGGTCACGATCCCGCTCTACCCGTCGATGACCAACGTCGAGGTCAATCGGGTGATCAAGGCGGTCAAGGACGCGGCCAAGGCGGCCGCGTGAAGCGCGTTCCGTTTCTCATCGCCGAGGCGGGCGTCAACCACAACGGCGACCCCAGGCTCGCCGTGCGCCTCGTCGACGCGGCCGCCGACGCCGGCGCCGACGCGGTGAAGTTCCAGACCTTCAAGGCGGAAAACCTCGCGATCGAATCGGCCCCCAAGGCGAAGTATCAGCTCGCCGGAGCGCCCGAGGGAAGCCAGCTCGCCATGCTCCGCAAACTGGAACTCTCCGAGGCGGGACACCGCGAGGCGCTCAAGCGGGCCAAGAAGCGCGGCATCGAATTCCTCTCGACGCCCTTCGACGAGCCCAGCGCCGATTTCCTGCATCGCCTGGGCGTGGCGCGCTTCAAGCTCGGCTCCGGCGAGCTCACCAACCTTCCCCTGCTGCGCCACGTGGCTCGGCTGAAGCGTCCGATGATCCTCTCGACCGGCATGAGCACGCTGGCCGAGGTCCGCGACGCGGTGAAGGCGGTGAAGGGCGCGGGGAACCCGCCGCTCAGCCTGCTGCACTGCGTCTCCTGCTATCCGGCCGACCCGGCGGACGCCAACCTCCGCGCGATGAAGACGCTCGCCGACGCCTTCCGCGTGCCGGTCGGCTTCTCCGACCACACGCCGGGGCTCGAGGTCAGCGTTGCCGCCGCCGCGCTCGGCGCGGAGATCGTCGAGAAGCACTTCACTTTGGACAAGAACCTCCCCGGGCCGGATCACGCGATGTCGCTCGATCCCGCGGAGCTCGCCGCGTGGGTCCGCGCGGTGCGCAACGCCCGGGCGGCGCTCGGCGACGGCGTGAAATCGCCGCGCCCCGCCGAAGAGGAGATCCGCCGCGTCGCCCGCCGCAGCATCGTCTTGAGCCGCGGGCTTCCAGCCGGCGCGCGCCTGCATCTCGAGCACCTGGCGCTCAAGCGCCCGGGGACCGGCATGCCCCCGTCCGAGCTCGACCGGGTCGTCGGCCGCGCTCTCAAGCGCTCGCTTCCCGCCGACACGCTGCTCCAGAAGGAGATGCTGAAGTGACGCGCAAGGTCGCGGTCGTCACCGGCAGCCGGGCGGAGTACGGCCTGCTCGAGCCGCTCATACGCCGCATCCGCGGAACCTCCGGCCTCAAGCTCCAGCTCATCGTGACGGGCGCGCATCTTTCCTCCCGCTTCGGCCGCACCGTGAAGGCGATCGAGGCCGACGGACACCCGATCGCCGCCCGGGTCGACCTGGGACTCGGCCCCGGCGAGCCCGTCGACGTCGGCGCCTCTCTCGGCGCGGGCGTCGCCGGCTGCGCGAAGGCCTACGCAAAGCTCAAGCCCGACCTCCTCGTCGTCCTGGGCGACCGCTTCGAGGTGCTGGCCGCGGTCGCCGCCGCCGGCCCCTTCCGGCTGCCCGTGGCGCACCTGCACGGCGGCGAGTCGAGCGACGGCGTGCTCGACGAGTCGCTCCGCCACGCGATCACGAAGCTCAGCCACCTCCATTTCCCCGCCGCGCCGAAATACGCCGCCCGCATCCGCCAGATGGGCGAGGACCCGAAGCGCATCCATTGCGTCGGTTCCCCCTTCATCGACCGCGTGCGAGAGGTCGGCACGCTCTCGCGCGCGGCCCTCGAGCGCGAGCTCGGCATGGACCTCGCGGGCCAGGTCGGCGTGCTGACCTTCCATCCCGAGACGCTCGACGCCGACTACGGCCTCCGCCGGCTCGACGCGACCCTCGCCGCCGCGAAGTCCTCCGGCGCGACCTGGGTCGCGACGTATCCCGGCGCCGACGCGGGCGGGCCGAAGATCCTCGCGCGGCTGAAGGCGTTCGCGCGCGGCGCGAACGGGCGCTTCCGCCTTTTCGATTCTCTCGGACAGCGCCGCTACTGGAGCCTGCTGCGCCAGGCCGACGTCATGCTCGGCAACTCTTCCAGCGGCGTGCTCGAGGCGCCTTACTTCGCGCTGCCCGTCGTCAACGTCGGCGACCGCCAGGGCGGGCGCATCCGCC
>JACRDR010000329.1 GCA_016212845.1 Elusimicrobiota bacterium | reverse complement strand
CTCGGTTATAGAGGTAGTACAGGTCGAAGGGCTCGAGGCGCGGCAGGCGCACGAAGCGCTCGCCCTTGGAGTCGAGCTCCTCGACGAGTCCGTCGAAGGGTGAGCGCGGCTTGTCCTTGTCGCCGAAGCGGTCCGGATCCTTGTAGACGCCCGTCTCGCGGATCTCGGTGACGATGTGGTCGACCCACTTGAGCTTGGAGGCGTTGTCCGCGAACTCTTCCCAGTCGCCGTCGGAGTTGTGGGAGTACATCGACTTC
Source organism: Elusimicrobiota bacterium (assembly GCA_016212845.1). Taxonomy (GTDB): domain Bacteria; phylum Elusimicrobiota; class Elusimicrobia; order UBA1565; family JACRDR01; genus JACRDR01. The sequence continues at coordinate 2,953 of JACRDR010000329.1, read as the reverse complement.
GTGAACGAGTCGAGGTTCGTGCCCATCTTGGAGGCGACCGGGTCGCCTAGGCGCTTGTACCATTCGCTGGCGATCTGGAGCTGCTCCTTCATCTGCGTCATGTTGCCGAAGACGAAGCTCGACATCTGGTGGTGCAAAAATACCGCGTTCGGGTAGGCGTAGGAGCGCGGGGCGAGCGTGGTGATGACCGCCGCCATGCTGGCAGCGAAGGACCGCACGACCACGTACACCGGCGCCTTCGACGACTTCATCGCCTTCACGATCCGGTAGCCTTCCATGACCGAGCCGCCGGGAGAGCGGTCGATCACGATGAAGATCGGGTCGCTCGACTTGTTGTTGTAGTAGTGGATGCGTTCGCTGACGAAGTCCGCGACGCCGCGCATGATCGGGCCGTTGAGGGGGATCTTGCGGTCGCTGATGGTCAGCACTCCGTCCTTATAAGGTTCGGCGAGATACTCCGGATCGCGGTTGGTCTGGCTGCGCCAGTCTTCCTTCCGGTCGCGCATGTCCAGGTCGGTCTTGAGCGCGACGGTCTTGGCCTCCTTCTCCTCGGCCTCGAAGCGAATCTTGCGGCTCCTCAGGTCGATGCGGCGCGTTTCGAGGTCGAGCTCGCTCTTTTCGCGGTCGAACTTGGCCATCTCCATGCCGAGCTTCTCGCGGTCGACCTCGGCCTCCAGGCGGAGCTTTTCGCGCTTTTGGCGGAGCTCCATGAGCTCCTGGCGGTTCCTCTCGTCCGCCAAGCCGTTCGCGACGCTGAGGCGGCGGGTCTGGGTCTCGACTTCCGCGAGCTCCGTCCGCAGCTTCTCCTGGTCGAGGGCGAGCTTGGTGGTGAGCTCCTCGCGCTCGAAGTTGAAAGGCTTGAGCTTGAGCGCGAGTTTCTGGGCTTCGATCTGGCTGTCGAGGCTCAAGTCCTCGAGCTGGCGGCGGCGAGGGTCCAGCGCGCTTTCCAGCGAGAGGCGGCGCTGCTTCGCGTCGAGATCGGCGAGCTCCTGGCGCAGCTTCTCCTCGCGGACCGCGCTCTCCATGCCGAGCTTGCGCTGCTGGGCTTCCAGATCGGAGAGGTCGTTCTTGAGCTTCTCCTGCAGCAGCAGGTACCGCTGCGCCGCTTCCTCGCGGTCGTCGCTGATCTTCCGCAGCTTCTGCTGGAGAAGTTCTTTTTGGGTGAGGTTCTCGACCGAGACTTTCTCCAGCGCCTGGCGCTCAGGGGAGATCGCGGGCGGCCCGGGGATGGGATCCAGCGCCTGGGCGCCGGCGGCGGTCAAAAAAAGCGCGGTCAAAACGGACGCGGTCATCGATCCTCCTATAGCTCCATTGCTCCGACCGATTATGGGCCCGGGGGCCGATATTGTCAACGGGTGACGACACCATTGCGGGGAAATGTTAATTCAGTTACAATACCGCCTCGTCATGGCCCTTTTCCGAACGGCGCCCAATGAGATGTCGAAGCCTGCACCCGCGGCTCCCGCTAAAAAGGATCCCGCGGGCCCGGACAAATTCCCGCGCCGTACGGCCATCGGTCTCGGGATCCTGTTCGCCCTACTGTCGGTTCCCCGGTTCTCCCTCTTCCGGTCGCTGGACGCGAAATGGTCGGACCAGCTCTTCCGGTGGCGCGGGCCGGAAGCGGTCGACGCGAAGGTCGTCTTGGTGACGATCGACGACGAATCCATCCAAAAGATCGGGCAGTATCCTTGGCCGCGGTCCAAGTACAAGCCGCTCATCGAGAAGCTGATGGCGGCCGGCGCGAAGGTCGTGGCCTTCGACGTGATGTTCGTCGATCCCTCGTTCCCCGAGCAGGACAAGGCGCTCGTAGACGCCACACGGCGCTTTTCCGACCGCATCGTCCACTCCGCCAAGGTCGAACTGGACGAGAAGAACAAGAAGTACCTCATCCGGCGTCCGTTCGCCGCCCTGGAAAAGGTCACCAAGCACGTCGGCGTGGTCGACCAGCTCCAGATCGACGGAGACGGCTCGGTGCGCGTGACCTACATGATGTACGGCCACGATCCGTGGGAGCGCGAGGATTGGCTCGTCGACCCCGAGCGGGTGCCCAGCCTCGGCGTCGCGGCGCTCTCCCTGTTCGAAGGCAAGCCCGCCGACCTCTACGCGCACGACCGCACGAACCAAGCCTACCTGAACGTCCGCGGCCAGTCCGACGCGGAAGACGAGACCGGCATCACCAAGACCAAATTCTCCATCCCGCGCGTGCCCATTTGGCGCGTCGTGCAGGGCCAGCTCTCCGACAACCAGAAGGCCCTGATCAAGGGCGGCATCGTGCTCATCGGCTCGACCGCCGTCGGCGCCTTCGACCACTACCCGAGTCCGTTCTCCGAGCAGCAGGCGGGCGTCGAGGTCCACGCGACCGTCATCGACAACATCCTCAACAACCGGCTGATGAAGGAGCCTTCCTGGGGACTGTGCGCGATCCTCTGCCTCGGGTTCGCATTCCTCTCAGCGTGGGCCGCTGGGCTGGCGCCCCTCGTGGCGGCCGGCATCCTCGCGGCGGTGCTGGGCCTCTGGATTCTCGCCAGCTTTCTATTGCTGAAATCCTTGAATCTGGTGTTTTTCTGGGGCCCGGCGCTGTCTTTGGCCGTCACCTTCGTCGCCCTCTTCCTCCGGAAGACCCTCTCCGAGCAGCAGGAAAAGCGCTTCATCAAGCAGACCTTCGGCCAGTTCGTGGCCCCCGAGGTCGTCGATAAGCTCGTGGCGGACCCGAGCCAGCTCAAGCTCGGCGGCGAGAAGCGCGACATGACGGTGTTCTTCCTCGACATCGCGCACTTCACCACGATCTCGGAAAAGATGGACCCGGAGTCCCTGATCATCTTCCTCAATAAGTACCTTTCCGCGCTCTCGAAAGTGGTGCACGACCACAAGGGCGTCGTCGACAAGTACATCGGCGACTGCATCATGGCGTTCTGGAACGCGCCGCTCGACGACAATGAGCATCGCATCAACG
>JACRDR010000342.1 GCA_016212845.1 Elusimicrobiota bacterium | reverse complement strand
GGTCTTCACGGAGCCATCCCGAGGGCCAGCAGGAGGCCGAAAGCGACGCTGAAGGCGCCGATCGACGGCCGGAGCCAGCGGTCGATCGCATGCACCGACGACAAGCGGGCGATGGACAGCGAGAACACGGTGGAGAGCGCCGCCATGCCCGCGAGCGTGCCGAGGCCGAAGACGAGGATGTAGGCGGCGCCCGCGGCGAGGCTGGGCATCGCGGCGAGCAGGGCGAGGCTCAGCGCGCTGGAGCCCGCGAGCCCGTGCACCGTGCCGACCAGAAAGCTCCGTCCGAGCCGGGGCCGTTCGCCTCGAGCGAGCGCGTCGATCTCCGGGACGTGCATATGGGCGTGCGCGTGCTCGGCGCGCTCGCCCAGGTGATGCCCGTGTCCTTCGCCGTGCGAGTGCGGGTGCGTATGCTCGCGGACGTTCCCGTTCCGGCCGGAGAACGCGAGCGCCCCGAGAACCACGAGCATGGCGCCCACGACTCGCTCGAGCCCGTCGGCCAGCCCGTCCGGCATCGCGCTCTGCAAGGCGAGGACGGCGACACCGGCGGCGAGCAGGGTCGCGGTGTGGCCGAGCCCCCAGGCCGCGCCGATGAGCCACGCGGAGGAAAGCTTGCGGCCGCGGCACACGATCGTCGAGACCGCGATCACGTGGTCGGCGTCGGCCGCATGGCGCAGGCCCATAAAGAAGCCCGTTCCGGCCGCGAGCCAGAGATTATTGAAATCTGGTACGATCACGAGCCTTGGACCCCCGAGCCCTCGCAGGCGTCCGAAAAATCGCGGTGATCTGGGTCGGCCGCCTCGGCGACTTTCTGATCACGATCCCCTTCCTGAACGGCCTGCGCCGCCGCTTTCCCGGCGCGACGATCACCGTGGTCGTGGGCGAGCGCGGACGCGAAGCGGCGGAGCTCAGCAATGCGGTGGACGAGACCCTGGCTCTCGGCGGGCTCGGCACGGTGCGCGCCGCGGCAAGACTCGCGGCCGGCGGCTACGACCTGCTCATCGACCTCAACAGCTCCTTTTCCAAGACGTCCGTCGCGCTCTCGCGCTTCGCGCGAGCCCGCGTGAAGCTCGCGTTCCACCGGTCCAAGGGCAACGGCCCCTTCACGCACACCGAGGCCTGCTCCGACGACCTCCACATGCTCGACCGCTACGCCCTGCTCGCCAAGGCGCTCGGCGCGCCGTACGCGCCCGAGGCCGACGCGGAGCTCCGGCTCGACCCGGCCGAGTTGAGCGCGGGACGCGAGGCGGTGCTGCGGGCCTCCGGCGGCGAGGCGGCCGCCCTGATCCACCCGGGCAACTTCAAGAAATTCGACAACCGCTGGCCCGAGGACCACTTCGTCGCGCTGACGCAGCGCCTGATTTCGCGCGGCGGACCCAGGCCCGTCTACCTGGCGGGTCCGGGCGAGGAAGCTCCGGTGCGCGCGATCGCGGAGCGAAGCTCTCCCCGCGCGGCGGTCGTCGGCCCGATGAGCCTGGCGGCCACCGCCGGAGCGCTGCGCGCCTGCGAGCTCCTGATCGTCAACGCGACGGGGACCGCGCACCTCGGCTGGCTCTTGAAGGTTCCCACCTTCACGTTCCTGAGCGGCTACACGGCGAAGATCTGGATGCACGGCCCGAGCGCCCTCCATCATGACGTGCGCTCGAGCTCCTGGGAGTCTTGTCGGGACATCCCCGTGGATTCCGCCTGGGCGGCGCTCGAGCCCTTCCTCGCGAGCTTGCCGCGCCGCGCCAAGACGTCGGCGTAAAACTTCGCGGTCGACGTCGCGAGGCGTTCGGCGCCGTAGCGCTCGATCACCCGCTTCCGTCCTTCCTCCGCCATCCGGCGGGCGCCTTGGCGGTCGTCGACCATCGACGCGATCGCGCGGGCCATCGCCGGCGCGTCGCCCGCGGGGAAGATTCGGCCGGTGACGCCGTCTTCCACCAGCTCGCGGTTCCCGCCCGCGTCGGAGGCCGCGACGGGCACGCCCATCGCGAGAGACTCGCGCAGCGCGCCCGAGAGGCCTTCGCCCTCGGTCGCGGCGGTGAGCGACACGTCGAGCAGGCTGAGCAGCGCGGGCACGTCGTCCCGGAAGCCGAGCAGCTTCACTTCGCCGTCCTTGAGCCCGAGGGACGCGGCCTTGGCTTTGATCGCCGGGCCGTCGGTATCGCGGCCGGCGAAGAGGAAAACGATCTTGCGGCCTTCGCGCTTGAGCTGCGCGGCGGCCGCGAGCGCGACGTCCTGGCCTTTCCACGAGCCGTAGTTCGCGATCTTGCCGACCAGCGCGATGCCCTTCGGAACGCCGAGCGCCGCGGCGAGCCGCTCGTCGCGCTCGCGCGGCTGGAAGGTATCGAGGTCGACCGCGCTCGGAATCGTCGTGACCCGGTCGGCGTCGACGCCGGAGCCGATGAGCCCCTGCCGGATCGACTCGGCGACCGCGACGTAGCCGTCGATGCGGCGGCTGCGGTACTTGAACATCGAGAACGGGTTGCGCGCGGGTTTGAACGAGACGCGGCGGGTCACCACGAAGGCGACGGAGCGGCGGCAAAGATAGCTCGCGACCAGCCCTACGGCGTGGGCGCGCGGGTGGTGCGCGTGGAGCAGATCGACGCCGCGCTTCTCCATGAGCCGCGACAATCGGACGGCCGAGACGACGTCGTAGTCCTCTCTAGGATGCAGATCGAGGACGTCGAGCCCCAGCGCCTGGGCGCGCTTGAACGTCTCGCCGTCGCCGGGGCAGGCGATCGTCACCTGCCAGCCGAGCGGCCCGAGACCCTGCGCGAGGCGCAGGAGCTGCTTCGCTCCGCCGGACCAGCCCTGGCTTTCACTAAGGAAGAGTGCCTTCATGCGCTCAGCTCTCGATTATAGCACGCGGCGGCCGATGATCCGTCCGTCGAGCGCGGGACCGAACGGCCCAAAACGATTGGGCCTTATGCCTCGAAGGCCGCGGACCTATGGGCCCAAGGCTCATGTCGAAAACCGCACTACAATTTCGTCGATGACTTCCCGGATATCGCGCATCACCTCTATTTTCCTCGGCGCGGCGCTGATCGTCGTCTCGCCCGGCCTCCCCGCCTACCAAGCCTTCGCCCAAGTCCGAACCGCTCCCACGGGCGCGTCCTGGACCCCGACGGGCGCCAACGCCGGCGCGACCGGCGTTCAGGCGGTCGGACTCTCGAACCTTTCCAACGCCCCGACGTTGACGCCGCGGGCGAACCTTACCGGCGGCGCCGTGCTTCCCGCCGTCGTCCTTCCCGCTGCCATGGGCTCGAGGACCGGAGCGATCGCGAACTCGCCGATTTCCCGCGCGTCCCCCGCCGTCATCGCCGCCGGAAATGACGCCGTTTCCCGCGTCGCGCTCACCCCGTCCGCCATCGCCGCCGCGGCCGCCCCGCGCGCCGCCGCGGTCGCCTCGAGCGGCAAGACCGCGAATCCGGTTCCCGCCGCCCCGGCGAAGCGCGGCTCCGCCCTCGGCCGCACCCTCGATCTTTCCGGCCACCTCGACGCCTTCAACCGCCTCGGCGGCCGCGCCGCCGCCGAAGAGGAGCCGGTCGAAGGCTCAGACTCCGCCGCCAAGCCGGTCCAGGGCTTAAACGCCTCGGACGCCTCCAAAACCGCCGCCGAAGCTATGTCGCAGCCGGGCACGCCCGCTCCCGCGCCCGAAGGCCCGACCAAGCTTCCGCGCTCGCTGTGGGGCCTGTTTTGGGGCCACCACATCATCACGATCTTCGGCATCAACTTCCACATGCTGAGCCAGCCGTACTTGGTCACGCAGACCCTCAGCAAGTCGAAGGCGCTCATGGGCCTCGTGCGCAACGTCCACATGGGCTCGATGTCGTTCGTGAACGTCCTGCCGCTCGGCTGGCTGATCGACAAGGTCAACTTCAAGGTCCTCTTCGTCGGCACGTCGGTGTTCCGCGCCCTCTTGATGGGCGCGATCCCGATGCTTTTCCTGTCGGGGCATCTGTCGTTCGCGGTGCTGCTCAGCATCGTCGCCGCCAACCCGCTGGTCCAGAGCGCGATGATCGTCGCTGACAGCGCCGCCCGCAAGGCGTTCCTAGGCACCGACCGCAAGCTCAACAAGGAAGCCGCGGCGATCCTCGGCAAGTACGACTCCATCGCCGGCATGGTGTTCCCGATCCTCGCCGGCCTCGCGGTCGGCGGCCTGGTCCACACCTTCGGCCTCGGCGGCTACGCGGTGGCCTACGGCGTCTACGCGGTGATGCTCCTCGCCTCGATCCCCGTCTATATGGCGATGGTCACGGATCCGCGCGATCCCAAGACCCTCGTCGTGAACACGATGGGCGACGCCTTGCGGCTCGCGCCCAAGATCGCTAAGGCCGCGATCGTCTGGACGTTCTGGAAGGGCCCCAAGGCGGCCTTCCACTGGGTCGTCGGCGGCGGCTGGAAGCTCCCCTTCAAGGCGGTCAAGGCGGTCTTCTACGATCTCCCCCGCGCCATCGTGAACGCGATCCGCAGCCGCGGGACCGCGTCCGGCCCGGCGACGCCGGGGCAGACCGCGGGCTGGAAGGAGGCCCTCGCGCAGAAGCTCGACAAGAGCGAGGCGACCAAGGGCTTCGCCTACATCCTCCGGAACAACACGCTCTCGACGCTCATGATGGTCGGCGCGATCGAGGCGTTCCTCGGCGACGCGATGCCGATGGTCGTGCTCCCGAACTTCATCATCGACTCGATCGGCGAGAACTCCGGCGGCTCCGTGCCGGCGCTCGGCTGGGCGCTCGGCGGCGCGGCGGCGATATTCGCCGGCAGGATCGCGTGGGCCGCGGTGAAGCGCTTCCGCGGCAAGGGCGCGGGCGACCGCGCGCAGGTCATCGAGTGGGCGGTGCTGGGCGCGACCCTCGCGCTGCTCGCCTGGAAGCTGCCGATCATGCTGGCGGCGGCCGGCGGCATCTTCGCCGTGATGCTCGCGGCCGAGTACTTCGGCCGGCTGATCGCGTCCTCGAAGCTCGAGGGCGCCGAGGGCGACAAGATCATCGAAAAATACGGCCACGGCAAGTTCTACAAGCTCGCGGCCTTGAGCTCCTCGCTGTTTTGGCTGATGTGGCTCGTGCCGGCCGTCATCGCGCCCCACCACTTCTGGATCAACCTCGGCGTGGTCCTGTTCGTGCAGTTCGGCATCGCCCTGGCGCACGCGCCGGTGGGCATCGTGATGGCGCCGGTCGTGCGCGAGCAGATCCCTGACGACATGCTCGGCCGCGTCGACAGCGCCTTCAACATGATCGACCTGATATTCATGGCCGGCGGCGCGCTCATCGCGGGCCTCGTCATCGACCAGGTCTCGATCAACACCGCGATGTTCATCATCGCCTGCCTCATCAGCGCGACGTCGGTGCTCGAGTGGATGGTGCCGAAGTGGATCTTCCCCGACGGCAACCACCCCGCGCCGGTCAAGCCGCCGACGCCCCCGCAGGACCCGCCGAAGGCTTAGGCCTTCAGCGCGAGCGCCAGCCGGCAGAAGCCGTCGAGATCGATCGTCTCGCCGCGCGCCGAAGCATGCAGGCCGCAGGCTTCCAGCGCCTTCGCGACGTCTTCGCGCTCGAGCCCGAGGGAGGCCGCGATAGAGTTGGCGGCCATCTTGCGGCGCTGGGCGAACGCGGCCTTCACGACGCGAAAGAACGCCTTCTCGGACAGGCCCGGAGGGAGCCGGGGCTTGTCCCGCCGGATCAGCTTGACCACCGCCGACTGGACCTGCGGCGGAGGCCGGAACGCGAAGCGGCCGACGTCGAAGAGCGGCCCGGCGTCGGCGTAGACCGCGACCGACAGGCTCAACACGCCGTAGTCCCGGCTGCCCGCCGGCGCCTGCACGCGGTCGGCGACCTCCTTCTGGAACATGAGGACCGCCTCGGTCCAGCCCTCCCACGGCAGAAACTTCTGCAGGATCGTCGTGCCCATCGAGTACGGCAGGTTCGAGACGATTCGGGCGGGCTTCGGGAGCGTGGAGAGGTCGAGCTCGAGGAAGTCCGAGCGGACCAGGGCGAGGTTCGGGGTCTCCGCGAAACGGCCGGCCAGGATCGCGTGGAGGTTCTCGTCGATCTCGACCGCGGTGAGCCTCACGCCGGCCTCGACGAGACGCTCGGTCAGGATGCCGCGTCCCGGCCCGATCTCGACGACGGTGTCGCCCGCTTTCGCGCCGACTTCGCGGACGATCCGGTCGGCGACCGAAGGATCGACGAGGAAGTGCTGGTCGAGCCGGGCTCGCGTCACGCCGGGCTCAGCACGCCGTCGCGCAGCCGGCGCAGGAGATCGGAGCCGATCTTCCAGACGTCGCCGGCCCCCACCGTCAGCACCACGTCGCCGGGCTTCAACTCGCGCGCCGCGTCGAGCGGGCCCGCGAACGCCCGTGCGTCGACGCCGTTCTTGCGGATGGAGTCGAGGACGAGCCGCGAGGTCACGCCTTTCACCGGCTTCTCCCCGGCGGGATAAATGTCGGTCACGTAGACCAGGTCGGCATTTTTGAACGCGGGGCCGAACTCGCGGTGCAGGAGCTTCGTGCGCGAGAACCGGTGGGGCTGGAACACCGCCACGAGCCGCCGAGGCTTCCACAGGCGGACCGCCGACAGCGTCGCCCGGATCTCGGTCGGGTGGTGGCCGTAGTCGTCGACGAAGCGCACGCCCTTCGCCTCGCCGAGGCGCTCGAGCCGACGGCCGACGCCCTCGAAGGACGCCAGGCCCGCGAGCAGGAGCTTGAGGTTGAAGCCGAGGACGGAGCCGGTCGCCACCGCGGCGACCGCGTTGAGCACGTTGTGGCGGCCGCTCACGCGCAGGCGGCCGGACGCCTGCCGCTTGCCGCGCCAGTACAGCTCGAAGCGCGAGCCCGCTTCTGACAGCTCGAGAGAGCGGGCCTGCCAGTCTCCGTTCTTGATGCCGTAGGTCACCTTCGAGCGCTCGTACGACTTCGCGAGCTCGGCCACGTTGGGGTCGTCGACGCACAGCACGGCGGCGCCGTAGAAGGGCAGGCGCTCCAGATGGACGCGAAACGCCTCCTTCAGGTTGTCCATCGTCTTGTAGTGATCGAGATGGTCGTTGTCGATGTTGGTGACGACCGCGACCAGCGGCGAGAGGCGCACGAACGAGCCGTCCGACTCGTCGGCCTCCGCCACGAGATAGTCGCCGAGCCCGAGCCGGGCGTTGCCGCCGATGTTCTTGAGCTGTCCGCCGATGATCATCGTGGGATCGCCGCCGGCGGCCCGCAGCGCGAGGCTCACCATCGACGTCGTCGTGGTCTTGCCGTGCGAGCCGCTCACGGTGACGGTGCGCTTGAGGCGCGCGAGCTCGGCCAGCATCTCGGCGCGCGGGATCACGGGGATGCCGCGCCGCCTCGCGAACACGACCTCCGGATTGTCGGGCTTGACCGCGGAGCTCACGACCACGACCTCGGCGCCCTCGGCGTGGGAGGCGCGATGGCCGAAGCCGATCCGGGCGCCCGCCGCGCTCAGGCGGCGCGTGATCTCGGATTCCTTCAAATCGGAACCCTGGACCTTGTAGCCGAGATTGAGGAGGACCTCCGCGATCCCGCTCATGCCCACGCCGCCGATGCCGACGAAATGCACCCGGCGCACGAACTTCGCCATCGCGGCGGCCTCGTTCATCCTTTCTTCCCCCGTTTAGGAGCGGCCGGGTCCTGCTTCAGCCATTTCAAGCCGTCGCGCGCCGCCTTATTCTTGGGCGCGATCTCGAGCACGCGCTCGAGCGCCCGCTGGGCCTCGTCCTCGCGGCCGCTCTCGACGAGCGCGACGGCGCGGCCGAGCCAGGCGAGCTCGTGGTCCT
>JACRDR010000336.1 GCA_016212845.1 Elusimicrobiota bacterium | reverse complement strand
TCGCCTTCCGAGAAGATGCGCTCGCAGTGTTCGAACACCTGCTGTCCCAGCGGCGTGAGCGTCACGCCTTGGCGGCTGCGCTCGAGAAGCCGTCCGCCGCACGCTCGCTCCAATTGGGCGAGCTGCAGGCTCAGCGTCGGCTGGGCCAAGAGCAGGCGCTCGCGCGCCGCGGTGATGGAACCGGCTTTCGCGACGACCCAGAAGTAATAGAGGTGATGGTAGTTGAGGGGTATCATCTTCTTTCTCGATGGATTTAGTTTAAAATATCTGCTTTCCAAATACTAGAGACTCCGCTATCCTGACGCGATCGCGGACCGAGGGAGCCTGCCCCCTCGGTCCGCTCTCGTTTTCCCCTTCCCCCGCCGGCCTTCGCACAAACATAACATAGTTTGTTAGGTTTCATATTGACAGAACTAAGCTTCCATTGTATACTCGACTCATAGCATCGGCAGCGCCCCCTGACAGGAGGAATCATGGACGGCATCGGCTTCGGGGACACGCAGGAAGAGGAGAAGCGCCCGGCCCGTCGCGGCCGGCCCAAGAAGGGCACTACGACGTCCTCCGATACCTATCAGCTGTTTTTCACGGAGATGGGCAAGACGCCCCTCCTCAAGCCGCAGGAGGAGCACGTCTTGGCCCGCCGCATCGAGGACAACACCCGGGCGCTCAAGCGCCTGGTGCTCGGCTCGCCCATCGCGCGCCGCCAGCTGCGCCACTGGGCGTCCCTTCTAAAGGAAGGGGAGATGACGCCGAAGGAGCTCCTCCCTCGGGGCCGCTCCACGCGCCGGCAGCTCAACGCCATGCGAGAGCGGGTGCGAGTCCTCGCGATCGAACTCGATCGGGCCGAAGAAAGGCTGGCCGCCGCCTCCGCCGCGCTCCTTAGAGCGAAGACTCCCGCGGCCAAGGCGAGCGCCGAGCGCCGCCTCGCGGCCATCGAACAGGGGATTACCGACAAGATGGAGGCGATGCCCCTGCACGAGGACAAGCTCCGCCGCCTCACCAACAAGATCCAAGACCTCGCCCGCCGCGTGGCGGAAGGACATCCGCTCGAGCCCGCCTCCATGGAGCCGGAGGCGATCACCGCCCTCGCGCGGCGCGCCCAGGAGCTCGAGGACGCCGTGACCGGGGACAAGCAGGCGCTGCTGCAGGCGAACCTGAGACTGGTCGTCTCGATCGCCCGGGCCTACGCGACCGACAGCCTCGAGCTGGCCGATCTCATCCAGGAAGGCTCGCTCGGACTCATGCGCGCCATCGAGAAGTTCAAGGGGCGCAAGGGCTACAAGTTCTCCACCTACGCCACGTGGTGGGTGCGGCAGTCCATTCAGCGCGCGATCGGCGACCAGGACCGCACGGTACGCCTGCCGGCGCACGTTCAGGAGCAGATCGCGCAGTACAAGAAGCTCGGCCGCCGCTGGGTGCAGGAGTTCGGCCGCATGCCCGACCCCGAGGAAGCCGGCAAGAAACTCAATCTATCCTCGCGAAAGATCGGCGAGCTCGTGCAGGCGATGCAGGAGCCGGTCTCCATCGAGCACCCGTGGAACGAGGAGGACGAGGAGCTCAAGCTCTCCGACCTTCTGCAAGACGTCACCGAGCCGGCGCCGACGCGGCGGGCCGAAGAGTCGATCCGCAGCCGCGAGATCGACAACTGGCTTTCGACCTTGAGCGAGCGCGAGCAGGGGATTCTGCGGCTGCGCTTCGGCATCGGAACCGAGGAGCACACGCTCGGCGAGGTGGGCCGCCGCTTCCACGTCACGCCCGAGCGCGCGCGGCAGATTCAGATCGAGGCCCTGCGGAAGCTCCGGCGGTCGCCGATGTCCGACCAGATGCGCGAGTATCTCGCGTAGCTGGTGCGACGCACCACTAATACACTACGCTGGTAAACGAGACGATGCCGCCCGCGGGGTCCGGCGCCTGGCCGTAGGTCAGGAGCCGGCCCTCGGGCGCGCCGAGCGCCTTCAGCCACCGCAGCGCGGTGTACGTCGCCGACAGGCCGCAGACCTTCCGCCAATGGCCGTCGGCGACGACCGATAGGTAAAAGGGGTCCGCCTCAAGCGCCAGCGCGTGAGCGAGCGACTTCCGGTCCTCGTCCTCGATGCGCTTCTCCAGCGCCGGGTTCAGCTCGACGTCGTCGCCGAAGCGCGGACCGACGTGCGCGAGGTCCACGCCGCCCAGGATCAGGATGCGCCGCTTCTTCGCTCGGCTTTTGAGCTTCTCGCCGATCGCCTCGAGCGCCTCCTCCACGGATTTGATCGTCGACGGCGCCCGGTCGTCGGCCCAGCGCTCGAACGTCGAGCAGAGGATCGGCACCCAGGGCGGCGCCTTGTCGCCCCACAAGTAGCGGAGCCACACCGCCTGGAACTCGAGCGAGTGCTCCTTGCGGTGGACGAGCTCGTCGGCGCGCGGGTCGTACCAAAGACAGCCCGCGATGTCCTTATAGAGCTCCTGGTCCACCTCCATCGGGCCGTAGGGCGTCTCGTAGGTCTTCGGCGTCATCACCCACGGAGACGGCGGCGAGGCGTGCGCCACGCCGAGCGCGACGATCGCGTCCGGCGGCTCGCGGTCCGCGAGTTCGCGATACGCCCAGGCATAGGCGGGCCCGCCGCGATGAAAGTCGATGTGCGGCGCGAGCAGGCCCGCGGGAGATTTCCCCGCCGACGGCTTCTCGGGGAGAGACTTGCCCGGACCCTTTTCCGCCCGCCCGAAGCCGCCGAGCATCTTCGAGAGCTCGAGCTTGTCGCCGGGATAAGAGAGGCCGCTCAGCGCGGCCGGCCGCGTCTTGGCCCCCTTGAACGCCTCCAGCGATTTGCGGCGCTTCTCGAGAAACTCCGGCGTCTCGAGCAATCCGGACTTCGCGAGCTGATCGGTCAAGCGCCGGATATCCTCGTCTTTGACGTCCACGCCGGCCGCTTTCTTCAGCGCCTCGCGGATCTCCGGAATCGAGCGCGCGCCGTCGAGCAGCGACGCGACCGCCATCCCCGCCGCGGAGACCGCGAGAGCGCCGCCGGGGCCCGCCTCGGGGTCCTGGAACACGAACATCTCGCGTCCCTCGTGCTCGATCGGCGCGATCTCGACGTCGCGGCGGAGCGCGGGGACCTTAGGCTCTTCCGGCATGGGCGGCATTCTAGCAATGTCCTCACGCGGCCTACGCGGCGATGTTAGACGGCCGCCATGAAGGATCGCGGCCTCCGCCTCTACAATGTCCGCATGCCCACGCGCCGCGCGTTCGCCGTACTCGCCGCGGCCGCCGCTCTCGCGGCGGCGAAGCCGCCCGCGCCCCAGGGCCCGCCGCCCGCCGACATGGGGCGCCTGCTGTCCGTCATCCACTCGACCCATCTCTACGAGATCGAGCTAGGCCGGCTCGCGGCCGACCGCGCCCAATCGCTGCGCGTGCGGCGCTACGGACAGAGGATGCTCGGCGACCACCGCATCGCGGACCGCAAGCTCATGGACCTCGCCCGGGCTCGCGGCTGGAAGATCGAGTCGGCCGCGCTTTCCGAGGAGGAGCGGCTCCACCTCCAGGCGCTCGTCGCCCTGCCGGCGGCCGATTTCGACGTCGCGTTCGTCTCCGGGGCGCGCGAAGGACATCGCGAAACGATGGACCGTCTCGCGGCCGCCGAAGGCACGGTGACCGACCGCGCCATCCGGCGCTACCTCGCGGTGACGATGCCGATCCTGCACCAGCACTGGCTCCTGGCCGCCCGGCTCTTGCAGCTCGGGAGCCGCGCATGAGCCGTTTCCCCGAGACTCGCCGGCACGAGCTGTCCCAGCCGCTCGGAGGCACGAAAGTCGCGGTGGGCTTTCTATCAGGCGTGCTCGCCGGCGCGGCCATGCTGCTGTTCCAATCCGTCGCGTATTGGCATCTCGGCGGAGGCTTCTGGGTGCCGGAGCGCCAAGTCGCCTGCGCGCTGTACGGCCTGGACGCGCTGATCGATCCGGGCTACGTGGTGGCGGCCGGGATCGTCATCCATTTCACGACGTCCGTCGCCTGGGCGATCATCTTTTCCGCGATCCTTCCGCTCGGCGCCTCGACTTGGACCGCGCTGTGGGCGGGTCTCGCCTACTCCGTCGGCGTTTGGGGCGTGATGACCTACGGCGTCCTGCCTTGGTTCAACGAGTACATGTACCAGCGGGTGGCCTTCATGCCCGAGTGGAACCTCTACGGGCATTTCGTCTACGGTTTCGGCCTTCTCGCGACCCCGTCCCTGCGGCGGCGGCTGCGAGGAGGCAACCTTTCCTCCCGACGGAACAGCCGGATCCTGCCGCTAACTCCATAACAATTCTGTTATTGACAATCCCGCCGCCCCGCTTAAACTTAGGATTGCCGTGAAATATTGGCTCTACGAAAAGCGGCGCATCACGGGGCCGCTCGACGCCCAGATCCTCGCCCGCCGTCCGGGCTTCGGTCCGGGCTCGCTCGTCTGTCCTGCCGAGCTGAGCGGGCAGGAGCCTACGGATTGGATCCCGGCGAAGTCGATCCCGGAGCTCGTCGGGGCCCCGGGCGGCCCACCCGCCCCGCCGGCCGCGCCCCGGCTGGACTCCGAACTCGTCGGCTACGAGCTCGAGGGCGTCCGCCGCGCGATCGCCGCGCTCGAGATGCGCCTGCGCGCGGTCGAGGACTCCTCCGCCAAGCAGGACGCCCGGGCCTCCGCCGACGCCGGCGCGCTCAACACCCGCCTCACCCAGCTTTCGGACGCGATCGCCGCTCAGGACGTCCGCGGCGAGGCGGAAGACGCCGCTCTGGCCGCCTGCCGCGGCTCGATCGACCAGCTCTCCGAGTCGCTCGCCAAAGCCGAGGAACGCATTCGCGAAATCTCGCGCGAGTCCGCGGCCCAGCTCGAGGGGGTCAACCAAGCCCGGGAAACGAGCGAGCAGTTCAATGCCGCCCTCCGCGACGGGCTCGCCGGCCTCCACCGGCTCCTCCGAGCGGCCGAGACGCGCCTCGAGACGCTCGACGGCCGAACCCAGACGATCGCCGCCGCCCAGTCCGCGCAGAAAGCCCACCTCGAGGAAGCGGTGCGCGCGGTGCTCACCGAGTCCGCGCCCTCGAAGGAGCTCACCGAGCTCGATTCGAAGGTGACGGCGGCCGAGCGCACTCTATCCGACCTTGCGGTCAAGCTTTCCGAGTCCCGGCTGTCCGAGGACTCCCTGCAGAACCGCGTCCGCGCGATCGAGCAGCGGCCGGACTCGCCGCTCGCCCTAGGCCGCAAGGTCGACGAGCTGGCGACCGCGCTCGCCCGGCTGCCGGCCGAGCCCGCGTCCGCCGAGCACCTGCGGCCGCTGGCCGACCGCCTCGAGTCGCTCGCGCACGAGCTCGCCGCCGTGCAGGCCAAGAAGCCGGATATAGGTCCCGAGGTCGTCGCCGCCGCCAAGCGCGCGGAAGAGGCGGTCTCGGCTCTGCTGGCGCTGCAGGGCCGGCTGCTGGAGCTCGAGCGCCGCGCCGCCTCCGCCGACAAGCTCGCGGTCCGGGTGTCCGAGCTCGAAGCCGCCGTCCGCGACTCGAAGACGTCCGAGCCCGACCCCTTCGCGAAGCCCGATCCGTCCGCCGAACGCCTAGCCGCGATCGAACGCAATCTCGCCGCCCTCACCGAGCGCTTGGCGCAAGCCGAACTCAATCCGGCCGCCCGGGCCGAGTTATCCCCATTACCCGGGTCGACCCGGGTAAACTCGGCCCTGCGCTGGCTGCCGTGGGGCGTCGGCGCCGCGGGCGCGCTCGCCGGCGCGACCGGCGTCGGCATGTGGCTCGGCCTGGCTTCCGTGCCGCCCCCGACGCCCAATCCCGCGCCCCAGGCGCCCGTCGTCGCC
>JACRDR010000335.1 GCA_016212845.1 Elusimicrobiota bacterium | reverse complement strand
TCGCGTTGGGCGGCGCGCCGCTCAAGCGCCTCCCATGGGAATGGGTCGCGGCGGGCCACGTCGTGTGCGCCTTGCTCGTGTTTTTCGCGCCCCCGAAGGAGCGCGGCTGGTTCAAGCGCACGCGCCACTGGTCCGAGGCGATGGCGCTCCTGACGTTTCTCATGCCGGGCGTGGGCTGGGTCTTGTGCGGCGCCTCGGTGTTCGGGCACGGCCGCGCGCCGTTCGACAAGGACGCCTATCGCTTCGAGGAAGACGGGGCCGAGGACGCGAATCCGCTCGCGGGGCTCGGCACGGAGGAGGCGATCAAGCGCGAACTGGCCGACGCCCTCGACGTCCTCCCCGCGGTCGACGCGCTGCTGAGCCGGGCGCCGGCGCTCAAGCGCGGCGCCATCGAGACGCTCGCCCGCATCCGCACCTCCGAGGCGGTCGCGTGGATCCTGCGCGCCCGCGCCGACCGCGACCCGGACGTCCGGTTCTTCGCCACCACCGCGCTCACGCGTCTCAAGCGCGATTTCGAGACCGCGATCCACGCCGCCGAGGCCGAGGTCTTCCGCCGGCCCGCCGACGTCGAGGCCCAGCTCTCGCTCCATCGGGTACGCTACGAATACGCGGCCTCCGGCATGCTCGAGACCGCCGCCCGGATCGCGGTGCTCACCGAGTGCCGCGAGAAGCTCGAGCCGATGGTCGAGCGCCTGCCCGAGGCGTCGCGCCTGCTTTATCTCGTCGAGCGCCAGCTCGAGCCGGGGCGCGCGCTCCGGCAGCTCGACCGGCTCGAGGCCGCGGAGCCCGACCGGCTGGTCAAGTGGACGCAGGACCGCGCCGATCTCCTGTTCTCGCTCGGACGCCACCGCGAGGTGGAGGTGCTGCTGAAGCTCCGCAAGAAGACTCTGGGCGACGAACTCGAGTTCGCGATGGGCGCGTCCGACTGGCGCTCCGCGCTCCTGTGGTGGACGGAAGGCAGAGGAGCCTGATGGCCCGCGAACTCACCGAAGCCGATTTTCCGTTCCTGAGCGAGCTCGAGCGCTACGATTTTTTCCTCAAGCTGTACCGGTCGATCGAGCCCGCGGACGTCGCGCGCCTCGAGAGGCTCTACGCGAGCCGGGATCCGCTGCTCCCGCTCATCATCCTGCAGTACCTCGAGGACCTGCCCGAGCGTCCCGCCGTCGGCGCGATCATCCGCTTGATCGAGAGCGACTCCGAAGTCGTCGCCCGATCCGCCTGCGAGGCTTACCAGCGCAGCCACTATCCCGCCAAGGCGCGCATCCTCAAGCAGCTCGTGCTGTCGAAGAACGACCGGGCCTGCCGGTTCGCGACGCGCATCCTCTCGCGCGCCGGCTTCATGGAGGTCCTGCCGCTGATCCTGCGGGAGCTCCCGGACCGGGAAGGGAAGGTCCGCGCCGAGATGATCGAGTCGCTGCGCTACTTGCCGGATCAGCGCGTCGTCGGCGTGCTCCTGCCCTACGCCGACGCGAAGCAGCCGGAGATCATTCGCTGGCGCGCGCTGAGCGTTCTCGCCGATCTCCAGCCCCGGCTCAAGATGCTGCCCGCGAGCTACTTCCTCAAGCTCGTGCAGGACCCCTCCGAGAAGATCCGGCGGGTCGCCATCGAGGCGCTTCAGCGCTATCCGACCAAGCGCGTCGCTCCGATGATCCTCGCCGCGGCGATCGACAAGAAGCAGCCCGAGGAGCTGCGCATCCGTTCCGTGCGCGCCCTGGCGTCGTTCCCGTCGTCGAAGTGGGTCCGGCCGCTGGTCGAAATCGCCGCCCGCGAGGAGTCTTCCGCCTTGCGGCTTTCCGCCGAGGTGTCCCTGCGCCACATCCGCCACGAGGAACTGCGGGAGGGCATCGTGCCGATGCTTCGCGACCCCGACCCGGTCCTCAAGCGCCAAGCGGCGCTCTTCGCCGCCGACTTGCTCGGGAACGACGAGGAGTCGCGCAAGGCGCTCTTCGACCTCTGGAAGACCTCCGACGAGGAGTCCGCTCTCGAGCTCATCGAGGCGATCGGCCTGCTCGGCGGCCAGGACGCCGCGCTGCTCCTGCGCGACTCGGTGAAGCGCTCGCCGGTGCTCGCTTACAGTGCGGCGCACGCGCTCGCCCGGATGCGCGGCGTGACCGACGCGGCGATCTATCGCGAGCTCCTCGACGACCCCGAGGTCATGAGCCCCGCGAAGCAGGCGCTTCTCGACCGCCTCGCCAAAAGGGGGCCCGACGAGAAGATCCGTGCGGCGCTGCTCCCCACGCTCCTAAACAACATGTCGAGCGACGTCATGAACATCCGGTACCTATCGCTGCAGACGCTCGCGTGGTATCCGCTCAAGGACACCCTGCCCGCGATGCTCGCTCTCCTCGCGAAGGAGGCGAACCCGGACGTCGTCCGCATGTCGTCGAAGATCCTCGCCCGCGGGCTCGAGCGCGACCCGCTGCCGCTGGTCAAGGCCTTGGGAGAGACGTCGGAACGCGGCGCGCTCATCGGCCACGTGGTGCGCATCCTCACCACGCAGAACTGGCGTCCCGAGTGCGTGCCGCAGATGCTCGAGGAGCTGCGCAAGCCGCCGCTGTCCATGCTCGACGAGCGGCCCGAGACGTACTTCGCGATCTGCGCGCACCTGCTCAGTCTCGGCGCGATCGAGCTGCCCACGATCTGGCCCGCGCTGGTCGAGAAGCGCGGCGGCGAGCGGCTCTTCCTCGAGGTGCTCGCTTCCTTCATGGCCGCGGCGCATCGAAGATTCGGCCCGATGCCGGTCGATTTCCTGTCGGAGAAGGCGAAGACGATGGACCCGGGCGCGCGCGCCGCGCTTTACGACGTGCTCGGCATCGACGGCCGCGTCGGCGCGCTGGATGGGCTCACGGGCGCCCTCATCCACGAGGAGGACGCCGGCGCGGCCAAGGCCGGCGCCCGCGCCCTCCGGCGCCGCCTCTTGGAGGTGCCGCAGTGACCGACGTCTGCCTCATCCTCGAGGGCACCTATCCGTTCACCGCCGGCGGCGTCTCGACCTGGATCCACCAGCTCGTCACCGCGATGAACGACCTGCGCTTCTCGATCCTTCACATCGCCGCGCTCCCGAACCCCCGCCGCGAGTTCAAGTACCGCCTGCCGCCGAACGTGCTCGATCTCGACGACTTGTACCTGCACGGCGCGTTGGACCTCAAGCGGATGTCCTCGCGGCGCCTCCGCGTGAAAGCGCTCGACGCTCTCGAGAGCCTGCACGAGTCGATCATCGCGGGCAACTTCGACGCCTTCTCGGACGCGCTGCCGTACCTGCGCGGGCCGGACGCGCTCACTCCCGGCGATCTCTTTCAGTCGCAAGAGGCCTGGGCCTTGGTGACGAAGTTCTATTCGCGCTACGGCGAGGACGCTTCGTTTCTCGACTTCTTCTGGACGTTCCGGTCGATGTACCAGCCGCTGCTCAGCACGCTCCAGTGCCCTCTGCCGCCGGCGCGGCTGTACCACACGGTCTCGACGGGCTACGCGGGCCTGCTTTCGGCGGTCGCGCGCGCGACGCAGGACGCGGGCGTCGTCCTCACGGAGCACGGCGTCTATACCTACGAGCGCCAACTCGAGATCTCCCAGGCGACCTGGATCTATACGCCGCACCAGGAGCGGTTCCGGGTGCAGCGGAGCCTCTCCTTCTTCAAGCGTCTTTGGCTCGGCCTCTTCGAGCTCCTCGGCAAGATGAGCTATCGCCACGCCGACCGCATCATCACGCTGTTCGAGGGCAACCGGCTCAAGCAGATCGCGGCCGGGGCTCCCGCCGACAAGATCACGATCATCCCCAACGGCATCGACGTCGAGTTCTACCACGACATCGAGTTGAAGGCTCAGAAAGGGGGGGCGCGCACCGTCGCCTTCATCGGCCGGGTCGTACCGATCAAGGACGTGAAGACGTTCATCCACGCGGCCAAGGTGGTCAACGCCGAGATGCCCAAGGTGGAGTTCCTGGTCCTCGGCCCCACCGACGAGGAGCCGGAGTACACGGAGGAGTGCCGCGACCTCGTCAAGGCGCTCGGCCTCGACGACGTCGTGAAGTTCGCCGGCAAGGTCGACATGCGCGACTGGTACTCCAGGATCGACCTCGTGGTCCTCACCAGCCTCTCCGAGGCCCAGCCTTACGTCATCCTCGAGGCCAACGCCATCGGCGTGCCGGTCGTGGCGACCGACGTCGGCGCCTGCCGCGAGATGCTCGAGGGCCGCACCCCGGACGACCGCCGAATCGGACCGAGCGGGCTGCTCACCGGCGTGGCCCATCCGGACGACACCGCCTCCGCGATCATGCGGATCCTTTCGGAGCCCCAGCTCTGGAACGCGATGTCCGAGGCCGGGCGCGCGCGCACCCGCACTTTTTACGACCAGGCGGATCTGATCAGCCGCTACTTAAATCTCTACGAGCACATGATGCGCTAATGGCTGGAATAGGATTTCGGCTCCAAAAGCTCCTAAGCGGCGAGGACTATACCTCCTCGGTGAAGGCGTTCGGCTTCTCGACCTTGATCACGGCGGGTCCCTTCCTGCTGACCGTGCTTCTCGTCGTCTTCGTGCAGAACCTGTCCTACGACAACCTGACGGATCGAGGCCTCGCGTACCTCCAAAGCTTGATCACCTACGCCTACGCTTTTTCGCTTTTGACCGTCGGCCCGGCGTATCTGGTGCTGACTCGCTACGTGGCCGACGAGTACTACCGGGGCCACGTCACCAGCTTCGTCGCGAGCTTCTTTTCGGCTTTTACGATCAACCTCGCGGTCTGGAGCCCGTTCGTGCTGTGGTTCTTTTCGGGTCTCGCGGTGGATTGGGGCATGAAGCTCAACGCCTTCCTGCTCTACGCGCTCGCCGTCGGCATGTGGCTGGCGATGATCTTCCTCTCGGCCGCGCAGAACTACTGGCTCGTGAGCCGCTCCTTCCTCCTCGGCGCCGCGGTGAGCCTGCCGGCGGCGTTCACGCTCGGCAAGACGCAGGGCCTCGCGGGCTATTTCGCGGGCTTCGTGCTGGGACAGGCGGTCGTGCTCGTCACGCTCGTCGGCGCGATGCTCAAAGAGTTCGGCTATTGGGAGCCGCGCGATCACAACTGGCTCTCGTACTTCCGGCTCTACCCGAGGCTCGCGGGCATCGGCTTCTTCTACAACTTCGGCATCTGGATCGATAAATTCCAGTTCTGGGCCTCCGTCGAAGGCGAGTGGCTCGACCCTCGCCTGCGCTACGCGCCGATCTACGATACGCCGATGTTCATCGCGTACATGACGATTCTGCCCGCGCTCGTCTACTTCTTCCTCCTGGTCGAGACCGACTTCTTCGAGAAGTACCACGACTACTTCGTGTCGATCCAGCGCCAGGAGGGCCTGAGCGCCCTCGAGCGGCGGCGCGTGGCGATCATCGAAAGCCTGCGCTTCAGCCTCAAGCGCGTCGCGACCGTGCAGGGCATCACGACGCTGCTGGCGATCCTAGTCGCGCCGTGGATCGTGCTCGTCTTCCGCATGGACCCGATGCACCTGAGCGTGCTGCGCCTCGGCATGTACTCGGCGTTCATCCAGGCGGGCGCGGTCATCCTGATGAACATCCTCCTGTACTTCGACCACCAGGGCGAGGCGCTGATGATCTCCGGCACCTTCTGCGTCCTCAACGCGGTCTGCACGGAGGCGACGCTGCGGATGGGTCTGCTCGCGTACGGCTACGGGTACGGCATCGCCTCCCTCGTCGCGCTCGCGATGGCGCTCTATTACGCCAACGAGCGCCTGCGGCTCCTGCACTACTGGACGTTCGTGCGGCAGCCGTTCCACGAGCCGGTCGCCCAGACTCCGGACGTCGACGCCGAACTGGCGTAACGCGCGTCGGGGTCGCGTCCTTTCTCAAGTCGCTCCGGCGCGAAGGCCCGTTTCCCCTCGGAAAAGCGATCTTGAGTATTCGTTGAGTGGGCGGCAGCTCCCGCCGCGGCTATCGTTGAGGCATGGCCGCAGGGAGGAACGCATGATCGAATCGACGATTCGGAGGACGCGCCCGGGAATCTTGCTCGCGCTCACGGCGCTGGCCGGCGTGATTGCGGTGGGCTATGCGGGGCAGCGCTTCGCCTCGCGGGCGGCGGGCAAGCCTCGGGCGGCCGAGACGGTGTTCGCCCACGACGGGCTGCGCGACGCGCCGCGCTCGACGATCTCGTCCGCCGCGCCTTCGAGCTCGCTGACGCTTCCGCTGCCCGCGGGAGAGGAATTCGCGAAATCGGGCCGCGCCGAGCTTCCGCTGAGCCGGGAGCGCGTGGCGGCGATCCGGGCCGGGTGGCTCAGCCGCCGCGCCCCGCGCGAGAGTTCCGGCGCCTCGGGAGCGTTGGAGTCGCTCGGAGAGCCGGCGTCCGCCTCGGGCGACGGCGCCGGGTCCGGAGTCTCGCTGGGCCGCGCGGCCGCCTCGATGCCGTCCTCGTCGGGGGGAAATTCCGGCTGGCTCGCGGGCTTCTCTAACGACGCGGCGGTTCGGAGCGAACCCCGGAGCCCCGGCGCGGAGAGCGCCGGCGCCTCCCGCGCTTCCCGCGTCGTGGCGGGACCGGGACGCCTGTCGTCCCGAAAGCCGGGGGCGATCGTCCGGGGAGGGGCGAGCGGAGTCGCGAGCGCTCCGTCGGCCGCGCCGGCTGTGCCCGGCTCGGCGGCGGGCGCGGGCGGCTTTTCGTCCGGCCAGACGCCGAGCGCCGCGCTCGGCGCCGGGGTCGCGGCGCCGTCGGCGGGCGCCGCGCCCGGCGATTCGACCTCGTCCGGTAAGCCGCAGG
>JACRDR010000341.1 GCA_016212845.1 Elusimicrobiota bacterium | reverse complement strand
TCCCCGTCTCCTTCTCCGTCGCCACGCCCTCGTTCGACGCCATGAGCCTGCGCGTTTTTTGCGGACCGTTCACGCCGTCATTGGAGGAAGCGTTCCTGGCTCGCCTGCGCGAGCTCGCGCCCGTTCCCGGCCGCCCGGTCGCGATCGTGGCGCCGTCGCGGCGCCTGGCGGAGCGGCTCGAGCGGCTCGCGGCCGCCGAGAACGGGCTGGCGCTTCTCGGCGCCCGGTTTCACACGTTCCACAGCCTCGCGCTCGAGGCGCTGGAGGAGTCCGGAGGCCCGTCGGCGCGCTTCGTCGGCGACGGGCTCTTCCACGACAAGGTGCTCGACCGCATCCTCGCGGCCGCGCGTCCGTCGCGCGGCCTCGCCGCCGCGTACCGCTCCAGCGTGCGCGACTTAATCGACGGCGGCGTGGAGCCGGAAGCGTTCGAGGAGCACCTCGAACGGCTCATCCCCGAGCCCGACGACCGCCGGAAGCTCAAGGCCCTGCTCATGATAGCGGCCGAGTATCGCCGCGAACTGAAGTCGCGCGGGATCCTGCCGCCCTCGGGCCTGGCGCGCGAGGCGACGGAGGCGGTGCAGGCGGGCCGCGCCGCCGGGCTCTCCCGCTACGCGGAGCTCCTGTACTACGGCTTCTACGATCTCACGGGCGCGCAGGCGGACTTCTTCGAGGCGGTGACAGGGGCGTTTCCCTGTTCGGTGTTCTTTCCGCACGCGGAAGGCCGGCCCGGCTACGTCTTCGCCGAGCGCTTTCTGAAGGTGAAGCTCGGCCGGGCGAAGGCCGAGCGCCTGCCGCAGGGCGGAGGAAAGACCGCGCTCGGGCCGGCGCTCGACGCGCTTTTTGCGCCGGGGGCGCACGCGGCTCCGAAAAAGGGCGCATTCCGAGTCTTCAGCGTTTCGGGCGCTCGCGACGAGGCGTGGCTCGTCGCCAAGGAGATCCTGGCGCTGCGCGCGGGTCCGAATCCTCCGGAGTTCTCGGAGCTCGGCGTCGTCGCCCGCTCGCTCGAGCCCTATCGCGCCGCGATCGCGGAGGTCTTCGCCGACAACTCGATCCCGTTCTGGACCGACGCCGGGGGGCCTCTCCTGCGGCATCCCGCGGCGAAGCTCGCGCTGACCCTGCTCACTCTGCGGCGCCGCGAGTTTCCGTCGCGCGCGGTGCTCGACGTGGTGCAGTCTCCCTTCTGCCGCCTGCGCGAAGGCTTCGAGGGCGCGCGTGATTGGCCCCTCATCGTCCGGAAGCTGGGGCTGCATTCCGGGCTCTCCCAGTGGGAAGGCCGGCTCTCGCCGTGGCTCGCGAAGGACCTTCCGCTCTCCGGCGACGAGGAGGGCCCGAAGATCCCGGCCGCGCACGTCGCGTCGCTCTGGAAGTGGCTGAGCGGGCTCGAGCGCTCTCTGGCCGGGCCGTCGGGCCTTCCGGCCGATCCCTGGCCCGCGATGGCCGCGCACGCGAGGAGCGTGCTCGAGGAGCATTTCGCGGAGCCCGAGCCGGGGCCCGGCCGGGACGCGTGGGAGGCGGCGCTGTCGGCGATCGACGCGCTCGCCGCTTTCGGCGCCGCTTCGCCCGGCGCCGGTTTCGACGACTTCCTCGAGACCTTGGAGGAGAAGCTGCGCCGCGCCGAGCTTCCGGCCGCCCCGCCGAACCTCGGCGTGCGGGTGCTCGACGCGATGGCCGCGCGCGGCGAGTCCTTCGAGCATCTCTTCATGATCGGCCTGCAGGAACGCGTCTTTCCGCGCCAGGTGCGCGAGGACCCGCTCGTGCCCGACGCCGTGCGCGAGCGACTCGAGTACCCGGGCGGCTATTGGATCCTGCCGAAGCTCGCGGGCTACGGGGAGGAGCGCCTCCTGTTCACGCTGCTCGCCGGCAGCGCGGTGAAGACGCTGACCTGCGTCTTTCCGCGCTCGGGCGACGACGGCCGCGCGCAGGTGCCTTCGCCCTATCTGCGCGATCTTTGCCGCGCGACGGGCGTCGAGCTCGAGAAGGCGATCCGCGTCCCGCGCCGCCCGTTCGAAAAGCTCGCCTTCGCCGGGACGGAGCGCCTTTCGCCGAAGGAAGCGGCGCTTTCCGCCGCCGGCTCTTCGGCCGCGCTCCGGCCGCTCGGAGAACTCGGACTCGACCACATCCTCCTTGACGGGTGCCGGGAGAAGCTGGCCGACCTCAATCGCGCGGGCGAGCCGGGGAGGTTCGACGGAGTCGTCGGCGAGCCCTCGAAGTGGCTCGAGGCGACGCGCCGCGAGGGGCTCTCGCCCTCCGCTCTCGAGACCTATCTCGAGTGCCCGTTCCGATACTTCGCCTCGCGGCTGCTCGGGCTCGGCGAGGTCGAGGAGCCCGGCGAGCGGGGCCAGCTTTCGCCGTTGGAGCGCGGCAAGCTCGCGCATTCGGTCCTCGAGAAATTCCACCGCGCCCTGCTCGAGACGGGCTTTTGGTCCCGCTCGGACGGCCGCTGGGAGCCGCATCTGGACCGCGCGCTCGCCGACGGCCTCGGCGCCAAGACCTGGCGCGAGCTCGGAGTGTACCCGCTGATCTGGGAGGCTTCGCGCGCGCGGCTCGAAGGCCGCCTCCGCGCGCTCGCCGCCATCGACGTGGCCCGCATCCGGGAGACGGGCCTGGTGCCCTCCCGCTTCGAGCACGAGCTCGAGGGAGAGGTGCGCGGGATCCGTCTGCATGGTCGGGCGGACCGCATCGATCTGGGACCGGGCGGCCGTTTGTGGATCGTCGACTACAAATCGGGACGCGGGCCCGCGAAGCTCAAGGACAAGCTCAAGTCGATGGGCGCGCTCCAGCCGCCGATCTATCTCGAGCTCGCGATCGCCGCCGGGCTCGGACCCGAGAAGGCGGCCGAGGGCGCGGCGCTGTATTTTCTCGAGGGAACCAAGGACCGTCCGGGCGAGCCCGCGATAGTCACGCTCGGCGCCGATGAATGGCGGGCGCTGCGGCCCGCCTTCTGGGACAACGTCGCCGGCCATGTCGCCCGGATGTTTCGGGGCGAGTTCTTCATCGCGCCGGACGAAGAGATGTACGGAGCCTGCGAGCGCTGCTCGTTCGCCTCCGTCTGCCGGAAATCGCACGCGCCCACGGCCCGCCGGGCGGAGGGCTCGAAGCTCCTGTCGGACTACGAGAAGGGCCGGGAGCTCGCGCTGTGAGCAGGCGTCCCGCCGACCAGGAGGCGCGCGATCGCGCCCGCTTCGAGCTCAAGGCGAACGTCGTCGTCGAAGCCGGCGCCGGCACGGGCAAGACGACGCTCCTGACGGACCGCATCCTCTTCACGCTCCTGGCCGGAGGCCCGGACGGCAAGGGCGTCGATCTCACCCGGATCGTCGGCCTCACCTTCACCGACAAGGCCGCGGCCGAGGTGCAGCTGCGCCTGGCCGCGCGGCTGTCGGACGTGCTGAGCGAGCTCGAGGGCAAGCTGCCGGCCGGGGACCGCCGCGAGGAGGCTCTCCGCCTGCTCGCCGAGGCGAAGGCGCGCTACGGCTTGGGTCCGGAGGCGGTCGGCGCGGCCGCCGCCCGCGCGGTCGAGCGCATGGACCGCGCGATGATCGGCACGATCCACCATTTCGCGAGCCACGTCCTGCGCCTGCACCCGCTCGAGGCGGGCGTCGACCCTTCCTTCGAGGTCGACACCGGCCCCGGCATGACCGAGCTCTTCGACGCCGAGTGGGCCGCGTGGCTCGACGTGGAGCTCGGAGAGCGCGCGCCGCGCCGCGAGGCGTGGCTCTCGATCCTGCCGCTGGTCGGTCTGGAGGACCTGGAAAACCTCGCGCGCGAGCTTTGCCTCGAGGAGAACGGCCAGGGAAGGCCCGGCTCGACCGCCGCCATGCGCGCGCGCATCGAAAGCCTCGCGAAGAGTCTGCGGCGCTTCGGCGAGAAGGCGGCGCCGAAGGGCAAGATCCTCGAGGGCGCGGCCGCGGCCGCCGGCCGGCTCGAAGACCTCGCTCTAGCCTGCGCCGGGCGCGGCCAATGGCCGGCGAGCTTCGAGCTCTCCGAGCTGAAGGAGTACTCCTGGCCGAAGAGCTGGGAGGGAGACCCCGACGAGCCCGCCTACTGGGAGGCTCTCGAGATCGCGGGCGCCGCCTCGGGCGACGGCGAGCGCTTGGTCCGCCGGGCGGTCGAACTCGTCCTGCCGTTCGCCGAACGCCTGCGCGAGCGGCACCGCCGGCGGGGACTGGTCTCCTATTTCGGCCTGCTGAGACGCGCGCGCGACCTCGTGCGCGACCATGCCGACGTGCGCGGCGCGCTCAAAGCGCGTTGGGACGCGCTGTTCATCGACGAGTTCCAGGACACCGATCCGATTCAGGGCGAGCTGCTCCTCTATCTCGCCGAGCGGCGGGGAGGCGCGGCGAAGACGTGGCGCGACTTGAGGCTCGAGCCCGGCAAGCTCTTCGTCGTCGGCGACCCGAAGCAGTCGATCGACCGCTTCCGCGGCGCCGACATCCGCGCCTACCAGGACTGCACGGATCTGCTGCT
Organism: Elusimicrobiota bacterium; assembly: GCA_016212845.1. Taxonomy (GTDB): domain Bacteria; phylum Elusimicrobiota; class Elusimicrobia; order UBA1565; family JACRDR01; genus JACRDR01. The sequence continues at coordinate 13,867 of JACRDR010000341.1, read as the reverse complement.
CCGGCAGGGCGCGCTCAAGTGCGACCTGACCGTCAGCTTCCGCAGCCACGCGGGCGTCGTCGATCCCGTGAACGCCATCCACGATCGCCTGATGCTTTCCCGGCCGGGGCTGCAGCCGTCGTATTTGGCGATCCAGCCGTATCGGGAGGCGAAGGCGGGCGCCGCCCTCGAGCTCGTCGTCTCTCGGGCCGCCGAGGGGGAGAAGCTCGGCGCCGACGCGGGCCGCGCGCGCGAGGCCGCGTGGATCGCCTCGTGGATCGCCGCGAACTGCGGCGAAAGGAAGGCGCACAAATTCCGCGACGTCGCGCTCCTCTTGCGCGCGACGACGAACCTCGAGCCTTACCTCGACGCCCTGAAGGCGGCCGGCCTCCCGTACGCCGTCGAGGCCGACCGGTACTTCTACGGCACGCAGGAGGTCGTCGACCTCTTGAACCTGCTTCGAGTGCTCGACGATCCTTCCGATCGCGTATCCCTTTTCGGTCTCCTGCGCTCGCCGCTGGCGGCGCTGGACGACCGCGAGCTCTACGAGCTGAAGCTGGCTGGCGGCGCCGACTACCGCCGCGAGCCGCCGCGCGCGCTTTCGAAGACCTCGCGCGAGCGGGTCGCCCGTTTTTTCGGAGCGCTGGCCTCCTTGCGAGAGCGCGCGGGCCGTGAGCCGCTCGGCGATTTCGTCGCGCGCGTGTTCCGGGAGACGTTTTTAGTCGAGCTCGCCTCCGCGGCCTACTACGGCGAGCAAACCGCCTCGAACCTGCAGAAGTTCGCGCGTCTCGCCGTGAAGGCGGGCGACGACCGGGGAGCGACGCTCAAAGAGTTCATCGGCCTCGTCGAGCGCGACATCCGCGAGGGCACTAGAGAGGGCGAGAGCCCGCTGGCCGACGAGCATCTCGACGCCGTCCGCATCCTCTCGGTGCACAAGTCGAAAGGCCTCGAGTGGCCGGTCGTGATCCTTCCGAATCTCTCGGCGCCGCCTAGATCCTCCGAACTGGGGATCGCTCGCGTCGATTGGGGCTCCGGGGCGGTCGGTCTCGCGCTCACCAAGGCCAAGGCGGCCGACGCCGCGATGGCGTTCCTCAAGCTCGAGGAAGGCCGCCGCGAGGGCTTCGAGGCGGTGCGCCTGCTCTACGTCGCGATGACTCGGGCGCGCGAGCGGCTCATCCTCTGCGGCTCGCAAGCGTTTAAGGGCGAGAAGTGCTTCACGGGCCTCCTCGCCCGCGCGGGCGCGTGGCCCGCGCCGGCGGGCGGCTCGCCGGAGTCGCTGGCGCTCGGCGGTCGGGCCGTTCCGATCTCGTATCTCGACGCCGACGTTCCGGCGCCCGGCGCCGCGAAGGCGTCCGAGGAGAAGGGACTCGCGCTCGACGGCCTCGGCGGCCTATGGAAGGACCGGCGCAAGGCGGCGAAGGCGGCGGAGAAGCCCGCCTCGACGAGCGCGACGCGTCTCGCGGCGCTCGAGCCCAAGCCCGCATCCAAGCCGGACGCGGAGAGCTCCGAGGACGGGCCCGCTCCGGAGTCCGCGCCCCGCTTGCTCGGCGTCGTCTGTCACCGCGTGCTCGAGCGTTGGGATTACCGCGCGGACGGCGACTTCGCCGCGGCCGCGCGGCGAGAGGCGGAGCGCCTCGTGCGCGAAGGCGCGCGCGCGGACGCCGCGCTGCTCGCTTCGGAAAGCGCCGGAATCCTGAAGGGCTTCCTGGAGTCGGACGCGGCTTCCGGACTGGCCCAGGCTGAGATCCTCGGCCGCGAGGTGCCGTTCCTCTACGCGGACGGCGGGCAGGTCATTCGGGGCTCCATCGACCTCCTATATAGGGAAGGCAAGAGGCTTTGGGTCGCCGACTACAAGACCGAGCGCACGGGAGCGCGGGAGGCCGAGGCGTTGGCCAAGCGGCACGCCGCCCAGTCGAAAGTCTACCGCGAGGCGGTCCGGCGCGCGCTCGGCGAGGCGTGCGGCTTCAAGCTCGTTTTATTGCGGACGGGCCAAGTGATAGAATCCTGACATGCTCAATCTCCTTTTGGCTCTCGCCCTGCCGGCGTTCGCCGCCGGTGAATTCCACGCCAAGATCAGTTCGATCTCCGGCCCCGTCCAGATCAAGGCGCTCGGCCACCAGAACTTTACGGCCGCGACCAAGGGCGCGACGCTCATCTCCGGCGACTCGGTGAAGACCGGACCCGGCGGCATCGCGCACCTCGAGCTCGACGGCGGAGCGATGCTGCTCGTCGCCTCCGGCTCCACCATCGTGCTCGGCGGCGAGCCGGAGGACCCGATCGTCGAGTTCACGCTCGGCGAGTGGCTCATGGGCATCACGAAGAAGCTCTCCGGCCGGCGCTTCCGCGTGAAGACGCCGCAGGCGGTCGCCGCGGTCCGCGGCACGCTGTTTTGGGGCAAGACCGATCCGAAGGAGACCGTCCTCGCCGGCCTCGAGAACGAAGTCGAGATCACCGCGCAGGGCAAGACCGTCGTGCTCAAGCCCGACCAGCTCGTGGCCGTGCCTGCCGGCTCCGCCCCGAAGGACCCCGTGCCGCACAAGGTGCCCGCTCCGTTTCTCGATCATTTCCGCGTGGACGGCGGCCTGGCCGGGGTGGACGTCTTGTTGCAACCCGCGAAGACCAAGAAGCCGAAGAAGGCCAAGAAGCAGTAGAATCGTCCCATGGCGTTTCCCGCGAACCGTCTCCGCCGTCTCCGCGCGACACCCGCGATCCGCGAGCTCGTGCGCGAGACCAAGCTCGATGCCGGCGACTTCATTCTTCCGCTCTTCATCCGGCCCGGCAAGAATCTGAAGCGGCCGATCGCCTCGATGCCCGGCCAATACCAGCTCTCCGTCGACGAGGGCGTGAAGCTTTCCAAGGAAGCGTGGAAGGCGGGCGTGCGCTCGATCATTCTCTTCGGGATCCCGGAAAAGAAGGACGGGCTCGCGCGCGGCGCCTACGCGGCGGACGGGATCGTCCAGAAGGCCGCGTCCGCGGTGAAGTCCGCGCTGCCGGACATGGCGGTCATGGCGGACCTTTGCTTCTGCGAATACACCGACCACGGCCACTGCGGAGTAATTAAGAACGGGCGCGTCGACAACGACGACACGCTCGAGCTCGCGGCGAAGACCGCGGTCAGCCAGGCTAAGGCCGGCGCCGACGTCATCGCCCCGAGCGGCATGATGGACGGCCAGGTCGCCGCCATCCGCCGGGCGCTCGACGGCGCGGACTTTCGCGACACGCCGATCCTCGCCTATGCGGCGAAGTACGCCTCCGGCTTCTACGGACCGTTTCGCGACGCCGCCGAGTCGCCGCCTCAGTTCGGCGACCGCTCGGGCTACCAGATGGATCCCGCGAACGCGCTCGAGGCGATGCGCGAGGTGGCGCTCGACGTAGAGGAGGGCGCCGACATGGTGATGGTCAAGCCCGCGCTCTCCTACCTCGACGTCTTGTCGAAGGTGAAGGAGCGCTGGGGCCTGCCGACCGCCGCCTACAGCGTCTCCGGCGAGTACGCGATGATCAAGGCCGCCGCCGCGAAGGGCTGGATCGACGAGCGGCGGATCGCGCTCGAGGTCCTGCTCTCGATCAAGCGCGCCGGCGCCGACATGATCCTCACGTACTACGCGCTCGACGCCGCGCGCTGGCTCTCCGAATGAAAAAGTCCAAGGCCCTTTTCGCGCGCGCGCAGCGCGTCCTCGTCGGCGGCGTGAACTCTCCGGTCCGCGCGTTCCGCGCCGTCGGCGGCACGCCGGTGTTCGTCGGCTCCGGCCGCGGCTCGCGGCTCGTGGACGCCGACGGCAAATCCTACATCGATTACTGCCTCTCGTGGGGCCCGCTGATCCTCGGCCACGCGCACCCGGGCGTCACGCGCGCCGCCTCCCGCGCCGCCGCGCGCGGCGCCAGCTTCGGCGCCCCGACGGAAGGCGAGATCCTGCTCGCCGAGGAAATCCGCCGCGCGTATCCCTCGATGGAGCGCGTGCGCCTGACGAGCTCCGGCACCGAAGCCGTGATGAGCGCGCTCCGCGCCGCCCGCGCCTGGACGAAGCGCGACTGGGTCGTCAAATTCCAGGGCTGCTACCACGGCCACGCCGACAGCCTGCTCGTCGCGGCCGGCTCCGGCGCGCTGACGCTCGGCCGCCCCGACTCCGCCGGCGTGCCCGCCGCTTGGGCGAAGACGACGTTGGTTTTGCCCTACAACGACGTCGCCGCGGTGGAGGCCGCCTTCAAGAGGCACGGCTCCAAGATCGCCGCCCTCATCGTCGAGCCCGTGGTCGGCAACATGGGCACGGTCCTGCCCGAGCCCGGGTTCCTCGAGGCCCTGCGCCGGATCACGAAGCGCCACCGCGCCCTCCTCGTCTTCGACGAGGTCATCACCGGATTTAGGCTCGGGCTCGGAGGCGCGCAGGCGAAGTACCGCATCACGCCGGACCTCACGAGCCTCGGCAAGATCGTCGGCGGGGGCTTTCCGATCGGCGCCTACGGCGGCCGCCGCGAGATCATGGAGCAGATCGCGCCGCTCGGCCCCGTCTATCAAGCCGGCACGCTCTCCGGCAACCCGGTCGCGGTCGCGGCCGGGCTCGAGTGCGTAAGGACTCTGCGGCGCACCGCGCCCTACGGCAAGCTCGAGGCGCTCACGCGCCGCCTCGCTCGCGGCCTGCAGGAAGCGGCCGACGCCGCTGGCGTGCCGGCGCGGGTCCAGACGACGGGCTCGATGTTCACCCTCTTCTTCACGCCGCATCTCGTGCGCGACTACCCGACGGCCAAGACCGCCGACACCAAGCGCTACGCCAGATTCTTCCACGCGATGCTGGCCGAGGGCGTGTACCTGCCTCCGGCGCAGTTCGAGGCGGCGTTCCTCTCGGCCGCGCATACGCCCGCCGACGTGGAGCGCACGATCGCCGCGGCGCGCCGCGCTTTCAAGCGCTGCTAAGAAGCCCGGGCCTAGGACCTAGACGGGCCCCGGGGCCGAATGATAGACTCGGCCCCATGAACAGACTCCTCCTCGCCGTTCTCTGCCTCGGTATCTCGTCGCAGGCGTTCGCGCTCGGCGCCGCGGAGTCGTCGCTCGGTCTCGCCGACAAGGCCTTCACCGAGTTGTCGGGCTTCAAGCTGAAGAACCCGCTCCGCCGCTTCGACGCCCGCACCGGCCTGCCGGCCGCCGGCGTCGTGAAGGTCAAGGGCACGAGCAAGTACGTCACGCTTCGCGGCTTCGTCAGCGTCTCGGGCACCGCGTTCGTCTCGAACCAGACGGGCTACGTCTTCATCACCGTCTCCGGCGATACGCAGCTTTCCGACAACAGCGGGCACTACGTGAACGGCTTCGTCACGGTGACCGACACGAGCGGCTACTACGTCAACGGCAGCTACGTGAGCGGGTGGCCCCGCCCGTCGGGCATGGTCACGCTCTACCAGAACGGCCGCTACCTCGGCACGATCCGGGTGGACGGGAACATCCCCGTGTCGGGCTACAACAGCGGCGGTTGGATCCGCGTCTCGGGCTCCGGCTGGGTGGAAGGTTCCGGCTGGATCAACGTCGAAGAGCCGCAGACGCCCTAAGGAATCCGAACACTGGTGCCAGGCACCGAGCGTTCGGATTTCCCGACGTCCCGCTAAACGCCCCAGCCTTCTAGAGCGGCTTTCTCTTCTTCGGGGGAGGAGACTTTCTTGAACTTCGCGCCGCTCACGCCGCTCACGCGCGCCTGGCATTCCGGCCAACTCGTATGTTTCTCGAGCTTGCCGCCCACCCAGCTCAGGTACCAGCCGCCCTTCGGCTTGGGCGAAGACGGCTTGCGCGGCCCGCCGGGCGCGCGCAAGTGCGCCGGCCCGGGCTCGAGCAGGGAATAGCCGCAGCCGATCGCCGGGCCTTCGTAGAGGTCGGCGTTCTGGTTCTTCGAGTAGGCGACCGCGATCTCGTCGCAGCGCTCGTTGACCTCGTGTCCGGCGTGGCCTTTCACCTGCACCCACGTGAGACGGTCGCGGCGCGCGGCGGCGAGCCCCATGAGCGTTTCCCAAAGGTCGCGGTTGAGGACCGGCTTGCCGTCCATCGTCTGCCAGCCGCGGCGCCGCCAGCCGTGCACCCACATCGTGATGCCGCTGACGACGTAGCTCGAGTCGGTGAAGAGCTTGACGGGCTCGGGCCGGTCCGCCGTCGCGCGCAGCGCGGAGATCGCGCCGAGCATCTCCATGCGGTTGTTCGTAGTCGGCCGCTCGCCGCCGCCGAGCTCCTTGACGACGCCCTCGGGCAGAATGAGCACCGCGCCCCAGCCGCCGGGCCCGGGGTTGCCGGAGCAGGCGCCGTCGCAGTACGCGTGGATCGAGTCCATCGCGCCATGATAGCAAGGCTTTGATATACTCCGCGCGATGGCCGCGGCCAAGACGATCCTTGTGATCGAAGACGACGGGAACACGCGCAGGGCTCTCGCGGCGGCGCTCGAGAGCGCCGGGCACCGCGTGGTCCAGTCGGACGGCGTCGAGGTGGGCTACCATCTCTTTCAGACCGAAAAGCCCGATCTCATCGTTCTCGACATCACGCTGCCCGACGGCAACGGCGTCGATCTCTGCCGGAAGGTCCGGGCGCACAAGGCTCTCGCCTCGACTCCCGTCATCATGCTGACCGGCAAGGGACAGCTCGACGACAAGACCGCCGGCTTCGAGGCGGGCGCCGACCAGTACCTCGTGAAGCCGGTCCTGCCGCAGGAATTGCTCCTCTGGACGCAGGCGCTCCTCAACCGCCTCGCGCTCGACAAGGACGAAGGAGGGAAGCTCGAGGCCGGCGACATCGTCATCGACCCGGACGCGCATCTCGTGACTTTCGGCGAGACGAGAATCCCGAACCTCACGGGGAAGGAATTCGATCTCTTCTATGCTCTGGTGAAGAAGCGGCCGAAGGTGCTCAGCCGCGAGTGGATCTTGTCCACGCTTTGGCGGACGGTCGCCGTCGACAACCTCGTCGACGCCCACATGTCCAAGCTCCGCCGGAAGCTGCCCCAGGCGCTCGCCGACCGGCTGCAGGCCGTTCCCGGCAAGGGCTTCCGCTACTTCAGCTAGTGCAGGTATAGCTCCGACACTACGCCGCAGGCCGCGCCCTCGCACTGCTCGATCTTGAAGTTGAAGTAGTACCTCTTTCCCGGGCGCAGCACGCAGTACATCCCCAGCTCGACCTGTTTCTGGTGCGCGGCGGACAGCGGCTTCGCCGGGTCGACGATCAGGTAGCGGATGTCGCCGGCGAAGATGAACACGTCGTGCTGGCGGCAAGCCTTGCCCTCGACCGGCTCGCCGTTGGGCTCCGCCGAGACCCACACGTCGATGTTGCGCGGAGAGAGGATCGGCCGCACCGCCCAGACGAACTCGTTGACGTGGTTCTCCGGGTGCTCCTCGGCGGCCTGCGTCCGGAACTCGTGCGTCGAGACGTGCCCGGCCGGCCCTTCGATGTAGCGCCGCTGGTTGGTGCCGTAATTGTTGGGACAGTTGTCGTAGGTATGCCGCGTGCGCCAGGACGCGTGCACCTGCTCCCTGCACGCGCTGTTCGCCAGGTCCCACTCGCCGCCCGGCTGGGTGAAGTGGTGCTGGAGCCACCAGGCGACCGGGCTGCACTGCGCGCCGAGAAAGAACGGCATCGACGCCGCCTGCGCCTCGCACTCCGCCTGCTCGGCCGCGGTCAGGGCCGGGATGTTCGACGGCTGCTCCGGAACATGGCAGTCGAACGGCTTGTAGTCCGCCCCGTGGCAGTCGCCGGCGGGGGCGTCGGCCGCCTCCGGCTCGAGCGCTTCCACCGTCTCGGACTTGCCGGTGGGCGTGACGGATTCGCCCGCCGGCTTGGTTCCGCCGGAGCCGTTGAGATTCTTGAGCGCCGCGCCGGACTGTGCCGACGCCGCGGCCGAGTTGGACGCCCCGACCGCCGCGACCAGACCGAAGGCCTCCGGCGTCCCCGCTTGGGAGAACTGCAGTGCGAGGCCGGCGCCCGCGGTCACGCGGGAGTTGGAGATGCCGCGGCTGAAGTTGAGTCCCGAGGCTCCTTGCGGCAGGCCCAGGCCCCGTGGATTGCCGCGGCGCACGGCGCGCTTGGCGGCGAAGGCGGCGGCGTGAGCTTGGGCGAGCGGCAGGACGGCGAGGAGAAGGGCGAGTATCGCGTTCATGCCCTCAGGGTAGCCGGAACCGCCCGCGCCCTCTACGCAATAGGGTCTGAATAGAAAAACATAGTAAAAACACGCACTTTTCGATGATCCGGGCGAGGTTTCAGCGATCGTTCAGAGATGCTATACTCGGCCCGATGACCGGACAAGGCCGCACGATCCTCTTCATCGAAGACGACGCGCAGACGCGCCGCTACTCCGCGCTCGCGATCACGGGCCTCGGCCACCGCGTGCTCGAGTCCGAAGGCGTCGAGGTCGGCCTGTCGTTGTTCAACACCGAGCGCCCGGACCTCATCATCTTGGACATCAACCTGCCCGACGGCAACGGCGTCGATTTCTGCCGGAGGGTGCGGGCGCATCCGACGCTCGCGCGCACGCCGATCATCATGCTCACCGGCAAGGGCGAGATGGACGACAAGGCCGCGGGCTTTGACGCGGGCGCCGATCAGTACCTGGTCAAGCCCGTGCCGCCCAGAGAGCTCGGCATGTGGGTGCAGGCCTTGCTGCAGCGCCTTGCGTTCGAGGAGGGCAAGGGCGGCGAGCTCGTCGTGGGCGACCTCGCGCTCAACGCCGACGCCCAGCTCGTGCGCTTTCAGAACCTCACGATCTCGAACCTCACCGGCAAGGAGTTCGACCTCCTCTACGCGTTGGTGAAAAACCGCCCGAAGATCCTGAGCCGCCAGTTCTTCCTATCGAAGCTCTGGAAGACGGTCGCGACCGACAATCTCGTCGACACGCACCTCCGCAACCTCCGCCGCAAGCTCCCGCAGGCCCTCGCCGACCGCCTCCAGGCGGTGCCGGGCAAAGGCTTCCGCTACTTCGACGGCACGCAGTAGTCAGTTTCCGCTTACGACGCAGCCCCGCCCTTCGACCCAGCTCCAGCCGCGCGTCCGGCACGCCTCAGCCGGCCCGCTCGGATTGAGCAGGATCACTCCGCCGTTGGTCACTTCGAGGGAGAGCGAGCAGCCGTACTTCTCTCCGTTCGAGAGGCCTCTCAAGGCCAGTTCGGGAACGTCTTGGCAGTCCCCTTCGACGTTCAAGTAGTAGTCCTTATTGTGCTCCAGGTTGCACATCCACGGCGACGTGCCGTTGAACTGAAACTCGATCTTTGAAACGCAGCGCTCGCAGGGATTCAGGCTGAAGACGATGTCGTCCTTGGTCACGCGACACTCCCTTGGCATGTCGTCGTAGCTGCCCGGCTGCTTCGAGATCGACGCCTTATAGAGATAGTTCGAGCCGGCCTCCACGGTCCACGCGACGGCGCCGAACGCCATCGCGAAATTCGGAGAGCCGGCGCCGTTCGAGCGGAATTTGATGGAGTACTTCGGATGGGCGCGGAACTCGAGTACCGGCCGTCCCTTGCTGTCGAAGCCGTGCTTGCCTTGCCAGACCGGGACCTTGCCGAGATCGATCGGATCGGTCTCGGCCGCGATCACATTGTTGCTTCCGCTCGATTGAACCAATGGAGGCGTGACCGTCTGTGTCTGTTCCGATATTTGGCGTGGAGCAGTGCCTTGCTCGACGCGCGCCGGTACGCCGTTATGTCCGCTCGTGCCGCTCGTTTTCGTCCAGTCGCCGCCGGTGCTCACCTGCCCGAGGCCGGGCCCGAGCGGAGTCCCAATGGAGGCGCCGCCCGACGGCGTGCCCGCGTTCACCGCGTGGGTCGCGGCGCTCGCCGCCGCGGAGGCCTTGAACCCCGGCTTGAAGTCGAGGTAGCCGCCCGTCGCGGCGGCGGGCTGCGCCTGCAGGCGCGACGCCTTTCTCTTGAAGCCGGCGTGGGCCGGGACGGCCGCGAGGCCGGCGAGCAACAGCGCGATCAGCATCTTCATGACTTCCTCCTATTCCCGGCAGCCGTTCGGATCGACGCGGCTGTCCATGACGCAGATTCCGGCCTGTCCGGCCCGCCGGTTGTTCGTGTTCAAGAAGACCATGCGGGCGATGATGCCCGGCGCGCCCCAAACCGCCGCGCTGTACGGAAGCGTCCCTCGCCACGTCTTCGAGGCGGCGTCGAAGCGCCACTGCCCGTTGCCGTGAAACGGCGCGTAGTTCTTCGGGTGATGGCACGAGTCCGCCGAACTGGAGGAGCCGTGCGTCGTCGAGAAGCCGTAGCGCGCCGCGTTCGGGTGCTCGACGACCTCGAAGCAGACCGCGGTCGCGTCCTCCGGGGCGTTCTTCACCTTGAAGGACAGCGTTTGGGCGCCGCGGGCGACGTCGAAGGCGCCCCAGAGCACGTCGAACTCCGGCGTCGGATCGACTTCGCGGTCGTCGCCGACCGGGAGCGGCCGATCGAGTCCCGGCCGGAGGCCGCGGACCGGGTCTCCCGGTGGGGCCTCGCTTTCCTTTAGGAGCGGCGCGGCGTCCGAGGGCGACGGGCCGGACGCGAAGGGGGACTGCAGCGCGCTGCCCGGCGCCGGGACCGGACGAACGGCGGCGCTCGCGGCGGAGGGCGCGACGCGGAGGGCGCTCGGCGCGTCGCGGAAGCCCGCGAGCGTGCGGCCGCCGGGGAACTGCCGGCCGCCGATCGAGCGGAAGCCGCGCGCTCCGGGCGCCGCGGAAAACTCCGGCTGCGGGGCGCGGGCGGCTGCTCCGGGCCGCCCGTCGCCGCCGAACCGGTTCACGGGCATGAGGTCGCCGCTGGTCGCGAGATACGCTCCGGAGCCGGAATCGTCCTTCAGCCCGTGGGAGAAAAAATTAGCCGGCGCGATCGCCGGAGGCATCGCGTCGACGTCGCTCGCGGCGTCGCCCGTCGTCTCGGAGGGAATCCAGGGGCGGACCGGAGGGCGCTGGGCGGAGGGAGGGAGCGGCCGGCCGCTCGAGCGGTCTTCCCAGCGCAACGCCGACCAGCGAGGCAGGCGGTCGAGCCGCGCGTCGGGTGGAGGCTCCGCCGAGGGCCGCGTCGCGACGCGGGATTCGCCGGGGAAGAGAGAGCGCGTGTCCGCCGGCGGCTTGCCCAGCCACTGCTTCAGGGCTTCCATGGCGAGGAGGCCGAGGAAGAACGCGATCACCGCGATGAGCGCCACGGTGTTCCAATCGGGAGAATCGGAGTCGTCGCCGCGCACGGGGAGGTCCATGGCTCTTCGAGTGTGCGCGGATCGGCGCGGGACGGCTATCGAAGCTTGGCGGAATTAAATTACGACGTAAACGCATGGGGAATTAGCGTGACGCGGCAGGAGATTCAGCGGGCCTTCAGAACGAGAAAGTTTTCTGCGCTTCGGCGCTGCGGCAGATCTGCTCGGCCAATTGATCGTAGCTGAGACCGGACCTGCTCCACGCCGCCAAGCCGGAAGGGTCCGCCGGACGCGAGAGGCACTGCAAATAAAGGTGGTGAACCCAGCCTTCGCGCCGGAGGTTTTGCCGCTCTTCACCGTTCACGCAGAATTCCCCGAATGCGGCTTTGTAGCTTCCGTCCTGCCGCACTCGTCCCTCCCAAAACTCGGCGCCGCCCGCGTCGGGCGCGCGTCCGAGGCAGGCGCGGTAGAGCCAGTCGACCCCCTTCGGGATGTCCTGGAGCGACACTTGCCGCTCGGCGCTTTCGGACAAGATCGCCTGCTCCGCGTCGTCGAAGTTCATCGAGCCGGCGAGAAGCCTGGCGGCGTAGGAATCCTCGCCGGAGAGCCACGCCTCCGGAGCTTGGCCGCCGGCGTAGCGCGCGTATAGCGCGCCGAGATCCACGCGCAGCCGATACGAGCGCTCGAAGCTCGCCGACCTTCTGCCGGGATAAGAGGTGTCGCAGCCGGCGAAGGCGCCGCGCGTGGGCGGAAGCGCGAACTGGCCGGTCGGGTAGAGGCCAGGGCTCTCGAAGAGGTCGACCATGCTCGGCGCGCAATGCTCCCCCGATTCGATGCCTCCGACGAACTCGAATTTGTTGTCGTTGAGCGTTGACTTCCCGATGCAGTTCATCGCGAGGACTCCCTGGCCGACGCGGCGAATCGTGTTCTTGTCGATCACGCCGTTCTGCATTCGGACGGCCGCGATCCCGACGTCGTAGAGGCTCCCGGCCTGTCCGTCGATGACGTTGTTTTGGATCTTGACGTTCGGGCTGCCGAAGACGTGGATCGCCGCCAAGGCCCACATCGAGTGCAGCTCGAAGGTGTTGGAAACGAGCTGCGCGTCCGGCGTGGCGACCTGCAGGCTGATGAAGCCCGAGTCGTTGAATTTCGAACGGGCCAGAAAGGCTTTGCCCCGGGTCAGGGAGTAAAGTCCGAGACCCAAGACGGCGTTCGTGACGAAGGAGGATTCGGTCACGCGGATGTTGCCGGCGTAGCTGAGCATTCCAGAGCACGGGGCGCCCCAAGTCGCGATGCCCGCCGCCTCCACATTGACGGTGTTCGGGCCCAGGTAGAGGTTCGTGCCGTAAAATAGCGACTTGCCGGCGCCGTAGTCGCAGCCGATAGGGCGGCCCCGGCCGAACGCGCCGTCGAAGCCCAGCGACGCGACGCGAATGCCGTCCACGCCGTCGATGAAGAGCAGCGGTCCCTCGGCCAGTTGAGACGTCGCCGTGAGCACGGCGCAGTCCTCCGGCTTTTCGGGATTACAAGGGGCGTTCCTCCGCGTGGTCGAGAAAGTAAGGCCGTTGTACTCTTTGCCCGCGATCGCGATGGGGCTGCGAAGGAAGTAGCGGCCAGGCCTGAGCGCGAGCACCGGAGGCTTCTTGTTCGCGATCTTCGACTCGAGGCACGCCTCGATGAGCGGCGCCGCGTCGACGTCGAGCTTGTTCGCGGCGTCCTCGAGCTCTTGGCAGGGGGTGCGCTCCGCGACCGTCGTGCGGGTGGAGCGGCTCGTCCGGTATGCCGACTTCTTGGGCCGGGGCTCGGGACGAAGCTTCGCCGCCTCTTCGGCGGCGTCTTTGATCTCGAGGAGTGCGCCGAAGCCCGGCTTTTCCTGCGCCCGAGCGACGGTCGCGAACAAAAGGGCGGCGGCGAAGACGAGGGGACTCATGCGGCCTCCTAGGGGTTCGTCGGCGTGCACGCGGGCGGGCGGCATTCGGCGCTGCCGTGCATCGCGTCGTTGAACTGCTGCTGCGTGACGGTGCCGTTGGCGAGCCCTTGCGCCCAGTACTGGAGTCCGCCGGAGTCCGGCGTGCGGCCGAAGAGACTCACATAGGAGTTCCACACGGAATCGAACGTCGCGCGATCCACGCCCGACATCTGGTTGAACTGCGAGTTCTGATAGCCCTCGGGCGATTGCTGGAAGCGGGTGCTCATGTCGGCCATGATCGCGTCGCGCGATTCGCCGTTCGCGAGACGGTTGCGGAACTCGTCCTCGAAGAACTGTTGTCCGCCCGGGTCCGGAGCGCGTCCGAGATACTGGCTGTACAGGCTGGCGACGTCCCCGGAGACGAAGCTGTCATCCAAGGTGGGAGTCACGGTCGGGTCCGTCACCTCCGGATCGCCGGTCGGACTGGGCGAACCCGTCGGAGAGCCGGTCGGACTGGGCGATCCGGTGGGCGAGGGCGATCCTGTCGGGGAAGGAGTCGTCGTCGGCTGCTGGACCTGCACCAGGTAGGACGGCATGTGCTGGCAAACGGGCGGCGCGCCGCTCGCGGGTATGCACTGCGCTCGCCACGCCGCGTCCGGAATGCGGCAGTCCTGGTTCCAGCAGTAGCCGAGACAAAGGGGTTCCTGTCCGGAGCCGAACGCGTCCATGCACGCGCTCCAGCCGGTGTGGTCGGCTCCCGCGACCTGGCACGGCTTGCCGTATTTGGAGCCGGCGGTGCCGCACGCCGCTTTGCACGAAGCGAACTTGCCCTCGCGGAAACAGACGCCCCAGACGCCGTA
>JACRDR010000334.1 GCA_016212845.1 Elusimicrobiota bacterium | reverse complement strand
TCGCATGGCAGGACAATCGCAACGGGCAGATGGACGTCTACTTCAACCGTTCGACCGACACGGGCGCGACCTGGCAGGTCTTCTCGTCCACGTCGCACGTGCCCGGCACGACGCAGCGCATCGTGGAGATGACCGGCGGCCAGTGGCAGACGTCGGCGGCGACCGTGACCGTCTACGGCCTGAACCTCGCCAAGTCGAACACCGCGGGCGTCGGCGCGGCGGGCACCAACCAGGTGCGCTTCGTGGTGAGCGACCGCGCGGGCAACTCGGTGCCTTCGACGCCGTTCGCGATCGTCGTCGACACCGTGTCGGCGACCGCGATCCCGAACCCGGCGACGCCGCTCGACTCGGCCTGGACGAACGTCTCGAGCCCGACCTTGCGGTGGTCGCTGCCGCAGCCGTCGAACCTCGCCGACATCAAGAGCTTCCAGGTGCAGGTCGACGACGACAACAACTTCTCGAGCGTGGCGATTGACTCTCCCGCGGTGTTGTCGACCCAGATGACCTCCCCGATCCCGCTGGCCGAAGGCTCCACCTGGTTCTGGCAGGTCCGGAGCCAAAACCTCCTCAACCGCTTCTCCGTCTTCGGCGCCACCTTCAGCTTCCGGGTGGACACGGTGCTGCCTTCGACGGCGAACTTCCTGAGCTACAACTCGGTCGGCTTCACGATCCCGGAGTCGAGCCACGGGCCGGTGAACATCACCGTCAACGACCTCGCCGTCGGCGTCACCGTCCAATTGACCGCGCAGGACGCGCTCAGCGGCCTGGCGCTCGCCCAGTCGTACCCGTTGAGCCCCGGCGCGGGCGTGGTCGGACTCTGGCACTTCGACGAGGCGACCGGCCCGACCGGCAACGACTCGAGCGGCAACGGCTTCCCGATGGCGCTCGAGGCCAAGTCGAACTTCGGCCCCGGCCGCTTCGGCACGGGACTCTGGCTCAACGGCAACGGCGGCCGCGCCAAAGCGACGATCCCGGATACGACGAACGTCACGGTGGAGTTCTGGTTCAAGTGCACGGGCCTCACCGACGGCCTCGTCGGCAAGGGGCCTCTGGCGACGCCGCCGACGCTCAACGGCTGGTACGTCGCCGGCGGCTGCAACAACCTCAAGATGGTGGTCAATGGCGTCGGCGCCGCGCCGGCGATGACGACGAACACCGACGACGGTAAGTGGCACTTCTACGCCGGCACCTACGACGGGAACATCGTCAAGCAGTACCTCGATGGCCAGTTGATGACCCAATTCTTCCAGTCCGGCTCGATCGTGTCGAACGGCCTGCCGCTCTACGTCTCGCCCGAGTACGACCGGTTCGGCGGCAAGAACGAGGCCCAGATCGACGAGCTACGCGTCCTGTCGAACGCGATCACGGATCAGACGATCAGCGAGGACTACCGCCGCACGCTGAACTACCAGGTCCAGTACAGCACGACGCAGGGCGCGACCTGGGCGGTCGTCTCCGCGACCACGCCCTCCGGCAGCCTGCCCTGGATCAAGCGCGACGCCGCGGCCGACGGCAGCGTCGATCCGGCGAACTTCTACGCCTACAACCTGAAGTTCGAGCGCACGCTGACGGTGCGCTCGACCGGCGCGTCCTCCACTAACCAAGTCAAGTTCGTCTACAGCGACCGCGCGAACAACGTGCGCACCGCCGGCCCCTACGCGGTCATCGTCGACACGATCGCGCCGCACGCGACTCCGATCCCGGTCAGCCCGACCTTCGGCTCCTTCGTCTCGCAGAGCCGGCCGATACTCAGCTGGCAGATCCCGCCCGGCATCCTCGATCGCGACATCAAGGACTATGACGTGCAGGTCGCCTTCGACGAGGGCTTCAATACCATCGTCGACAACCCGATCCGCATCGCGGCGAAGAGCTATCAGCTGCCCTTCCCGCTCTCGCAGGGCTCGACCTACTACTGGCGCGTCATCGCCCGTGACATCTCGGACATCTTCTCGCAGTACTCAACGACGGGCTCCTTCGTCATCGACTCGGTCGCGCCGCTCGCGCAGTTGGGCAGCTTCGGCAGCTACAACTCGAGCGGCGTGTTCGTGACCGAGGCGCAGGCGACCGACCTGCTCGCGGGCGTCACCGCCCAGCTCAGACTCTCCGATACCGTCTCCGGCCTGAGCATCCCGTCGCGGCCAAAGCCGCCCGTGGGCACGATCCTGGCCGAGTGGCCGCTCGACGACGCCGTCGGCTCGGTGGCCACCGACCTTTCGGCGTTCTTCAACGACGGCTCGATCACCGCGCCCGAGTGGACGGTCGGCATCCTCGGCGCCGCGCTGAAGGTCACCTCCGACGACTCGGCGATGCAGGGCCCCGGCACTCTGCCGCTCAACGCCGGCTTCACCTACGAGGCGTGGGTGCGGCCCGAGGCGACGACGACCGGCAGCCGCGGCGCGATCATGGGTCAGGGCAACATCCTCAACCAGGCCTACATCGGCCTGCCGAAGGGTGTCGCGGGCCTGACCGACGACCGGTTCAACTTCTTTATGACGGACCTCGGCTCCGGCATCACGACCTCGATCGTCTCGACCTCGACCTTCGTCGTCGGCCGCTGGTACCACATCGCCGCGACTTACAACGGCTCCTTCATGCGGCTCTACATCGACGGCGTGCTCGTGGCCGAGTCGCCCTTCACGTCTTCGACCGGCAACCTGCCGTTCATGGTCGGCCGCCATAACGTACCGAACTCCAACTTCAACGGCTTGATCGATCACCCGCGCGTCATCAACACCGCGCTCGATCTGGCTACGATCTCGGCCGACTTCCGCCGCGGCGGCGCGCCGCCGTACTTCGTCGAGTACAGCACGACGACCGGCGCCACGTGGAACAAAGTCTCGTTCACCTTCCCGTGGACGAGCACGGTGCCTTACGTCTCGCTGACCGGCGTTTATGGCTCGACCGGCACCGAGACCCTCACGGTCCGCAACATCGCGCTGAACCGGAGCTTCACGCTGGCGCTCGGCAGTCTCGCGAACAACCAGGTGCGCGCGATCGTCTACGACGTCGCCGGCAGCTCGGCGATCCTCGGCCCCTACGCGGTCATCGTCGACACGATCGCCCCGAAGGCGGTGCCGAAGCTCGAGATCCCGGCGCCCAACGCCTTCGTGCAGTCGACTCTGCCGACCTTCCGCTGGTCGCTGCCGCCGACGGTCAACGCCGCCGATATCACGCGCTACCGCATCGAGGTGGCGAAGAACCAGCTCATGTTCCCGCTGCAGGTCGCCGACGAAAGCGCGACCTCGCCGGTGTTCACCTCGAACGTGACGCTGGAAGAAAGCACGACCTACTACTGGCGCGTGCAGTCGAAGGACGCGCTCGGCGTGTACTCGAACTTCAGCACGACGTCGACGTTCCGCATCGACGCGTCGTCGCCGAACGCGATCACCTTCACGAGCTTCAATTCCACCGGCGCCGTGAAGCTCCAGAACGAGATCAACGACCTGGCCGCGGCGGTCACCGCCCAGCTGCTGGTGAGCGACCCGATCTCGGGTCTCGCGAAGCCGTCGGCCTATGCGGCCGCGAACAAGACGGCGCTCTACTGGCACTTCGACGAGGTTTCGGGTAATACCGCGATCGACGTCTCCACCTCTTCGAATCACGGCACGCTGATCAACAACCCGACGCGCAACGACGGTCGCGTGAAGGGCGGCCTGACGCTCAACGGGGTCGACGGCCATCTTCAGGGCGCCAACGTCGCTCTGCCGGACGACTTCACCATGGAAGTTTGGGTGAACCCGGCGACGCCGGTGCAGACGGGACGCGGCGGCATCATGGGCCAGGGCTCGGGCAACGCGCAGATGTACTTGGGCCTCGTGAACCCCGGGCAGGGCGCGCCTTACACCGGCGGGCGCTTCAACTTCTGGCTGATGAACAACCTCGGCAACACCGCGGTCATCGCCTCGACCTATACGCCCAACGCCAACACCTGGTATCACCTCGCGGCGGTGTATGAGGCCGGCGTCATGAAGCTCTACGTCAACGGCGGCGAGCAGGGGCAGACTTCCTTCGCCCGCTCCATCGACACGCTGCCCTTCTTCGTCGGCCGCTCGAACTTCGCCGCCGGCGACTACTTTCAGGGCCAGGTCGACGAGGTGCGTGTCACCTCGGCCGCGCTCTCGCAGGCGCAGATCTTCCAGGACTTCATCGACGGCTCGAGCCTGCCGTATTGGGTCGAGTACTCGACCGACGCGGGCCGCGCGTGGAACTTGATCACCAAGTCCTACCCGACGGGCGCGGGTGTGCCGTGGGTCGACCTCCTCGCCAACCAGGGCACGAACGCCAACTCCGCGCTGCAGGTCTACAATCTCGACCTCGTGCAGTCGACGTGGCCGGCGACCGGTTCTTCCGGCACCGACCAGGTGCGCTTCACCTATCACGATCTAGCGGGCAACCAGCGCGTGGGCGGGCCGTACACGATCATCGTCGACACCGTCGCGGCCGCCGCGACGCCGATCCTCGCCACCCCGATCGACGCCTCCTACAGCCCGAGCTCGACGCCCGTGCTGACCTGGAACATCGCCGCGGGACTCGGCTCGATCAAGGACTACGACGTGCAGGTCGCGACGTCGCCGGCCTTCACCAACTTCACGCTCAACGTGACGACGGCGGCGAAGTCGTTCCGCGCCACCGGCCTGCTCCACGGCACCACTTACTACTGGCACGTGCGCGCCCGCACCGTGGCGCTCGCGGTGTCGGCGTACTCGGCGCCGTTCTCGGTCTACATCGATACGATCGCGCCGCGGGCGACCGCCTTTAAGAGCTACGACGCCGTGGGCGCGCCGCTCAACGAGAATCAGTGGTCGACGCTGCTTTCCGGCGTCACCGCGCAGGCCACCATCCAGGAGTCGGGCTACGGGGCGCGCGGCCTCGCGGTGACCACCGGCAGCTTCTCGGTGCAGTTCTCGTCGAACGCCGGCAAGCAGTGGAACGTGGTGTTCTCCACCTATCAGGTGACCTCCGCCACCGAGCCCTACATTACGCTGACCGGCTTCGACGGGACCACCGCGGCGCAGACGCTGACGGTCTATAACCTCGAGCTCGGCGTCTCAACTTCGGGCGCGATCGGCACGCGCGGCACCAACGTCCTGCGCTTCATCGCGACCAGCGTCGCGGGCAAGACGAGCACCACGACGTTCACGATCCTCGTCGACACGACGGCGCCGTCGATCCCGGTGTTCGGCTCGCTGGTCTCGCCGGCGGAAGGAGAGCTCCAGTACGCGCTCAACGCCTCCACCGACCCGCTGAGCGGCCTGCACGCCCAGCCCTACGACATCCAGCTCTCCAACGACGGCTTCGCCACGATCCTGCAGGACACCGGCTGGGTGACGTCGTCCTCGGGCTCCTTCACGGGCCTGCCGCACGGCGTGGTCTACAACCTGCGCGCCGCCTCGCGCGACGCGCTTCTCAATACCTCCACGTGGTCGGCGCAAGTGCCCTTCAACCTGGCCAACAAGCTCGAGACGAACATCGCCGACGTGGCGCCGACCGCGGGCCTGCAGGGCGCGGTGGTGCCGATGCTCTCGATCGGGCTCTACAATGTCGGCGGCACGACGCCGTGGAGCAGCCTCAAGGTGCGCTCGCTGGGCAGCAAGGACTCGAATATCCAAGAGGTGCTGATCTTCGCGGACTCCAACGGCAACGGCAACTTCGATCCGCCGGGCAGCGGCACGCCCGACGTGCAGGTCTCGGCCTCCAACGTCAAGTTCGTCTCCGGCCAGGCGACGGTGAACCTGACCTCGCCGCAGACGATCTCGCCCTCGACGCAGACCTACTACGTCGCGCTGCGCGTGGGCGCTCTCGCGATCGTGGGCGACGTGATGGCGGTGCAGATCGACGTGCCGACCTCCTTCACGCCGATCTTCGCCAACGCGACGTTCCCGATCGTCAGCGGCACGACCCGCATCGAGTCCGGCCCGTCGCTCCTGACCCTCACGCCGACGGACATCTCGCCGCCCACGATCCCGCCGGGCACGCCGAACACGGCGGTGATGCGCGTGCTCGCGCAGACCGACCAGTACACGGCGGAGATCGCGAGCTTCACCGTGCGGCTGACGACCGGCCCGGATACGGATATCTCGGGCATCAAGGTCTATCGCGACGACGGCGACGGCCTCTTCGATCCCGGTCTGGACTCGCTGATCTCCGCGGGCTCCGAGCAGTTCCAGAATCACCGCACGACGATCACGCTGACCGGCGCGCAGGCGCTGCGTACGGTGTCGCCGACGGTGTCGGTGTTCTTCATCGCGGTCGACGTCTCCGGCGCCTCGGCGGAAGGCGACCCGGCGGGCTTCTCGATCGACTACTCGACCTGGGTGCGGCTGGCTTCCGCCACCAACACGGTGGTCAACGCGGGCTTCCCGATCCAGACCCAGCAGATCACCCTCATCACCCAGAACACGCTCATGGCCTCGCTCACCGAGATCGACTCGGCGGGCCCGGCGGTCTATCAGGGCGACATCTACAACTACGCCCGGATCGACCTCTGGGCGAACGTCGGCTTCACCAAGATCGACCGCATCCAGCTGACGCGCGCGGGCCTGAGCTTCGACACCGACGTCTCCTACATCGAGATCTGGCGCGACCAGGACGCGAACAAAATCTTCAGCGCGGCGCTCGATAAATTCCTCTCGAGCGCGACGTTCTCCGCCGGCGTCGCGACGCTGGGCTTCTCCGAGCAGATCGTCCAGACCTCGTCGGCGACGTTCTTCGCCCGCATCCGCGTGAACCCGGGCGCGATCGCCGGCAACACCTTGGGCTTTAAGGTCGCCAACCCGGCCTCCATTAGGACCACCGTCAGCTACACCACGATCGACCCGTCGCCCTACCCGCTGTCGACGTCGAACGTGCCGATCTTGGCCACGATCAACACCCTGACCGCGACGCCGCTCGACGTGGCGCCCGGCAGCGCGTTGCAGGGCGCGACCAACGTGCCGATGCTGCGGCTGCAGCTGCGCGCCGACCGCAACCTCGTGCGGATCACCGGCCTGCGCATCGACCGCTCGGGCACGGCGCAGGACTCCGATCTCAAGGCGATCAAGATCTATCAGGGCGGGCCGACGTTCTCGGTGTCCGGCTCGACCTTGATGTCCAACGGCATCGACGCCTTCTCGGGCGGCACGGCGAACGTCTTCCTGCTCAGCCCTCTCAACGTGACGCCGACGACGATCTACGCCTACGTCGCGATGGACTTGGATCCGTTGGCGGTCACCGGCCGCAACTACGGCGTGTCGATCGCGAGCGTCTCGTGGGTCAACGTGAACACCCCGAACCTCGTCGACACCGCGAACTTCCCGCTCGGCAGCGCGAACGTGGCGATCCAGGCCTTCCCGGACGTGGTCACCGGCCAGTCCGCCAGCCTGGCGCCGGCCTCCGCCCCGTCGGGCCAGCAGGACATCTTGGTGCAGAAGGTGGTCTTCAAGTCGACGCTGGTCCCCGTCGACATCACGCAGGCGAAGGTCACTAGATCCGGCACCGTGACCGATAACGAGATCTCCGACGTGCGGCTGTGGCGCGACGTCAACGGCGACGGCGTCTTGGACGTCTTCAGCGACGTGCTGGTGACCACACAGACCGGCAAATTCGTCAGCGGTCTGGCGACCCTGCCGCTGACCGGGGCGCAGGCGCTGCCCGCGGGCTCGACTTACTTGATGCTCGTCTCGCTGTCGACGAACGCGGTGGTGGGCCGCAACGTCGCCTTCTCCTTCCAGTCGGACAGCCTCATCGTGGCGAGCCCGAGCTCGGTCGACTACGGCGCCTTCCCGCTGCAGACCAGCTCGATCAACGTGGCCAAGCCGATCGTGACCCTGGACGTCTTGGCGAACAACCTCGCGCCGGGCACGACGACGCAGGGCCAGCTCAACGTGCCGATGCTGAAGCTCAAGATGTGGTCGCGCGCCTACTTCGTCGAGTGGAACCGCCTGGTGATGAGCCGACTGGGCGCGGGCGCGGACACCGACATCACCAACATCCGCGTGTTCCGCGACCTAAACGGCGACGGCCTGCTCCAGCCGACGGGCGCGGGCGCGGACGTTTTGGTGAGCGTCCCGGGCATCAACACCTTCAATACCGGCATGGTGCAGATCGCGATGTCGACGCAGACGATCACGACCTCGACGGCGACCTACTTCATCGCGATGGACGTCTCGCCGACCGCGCCGGCGGGGAACTCGGTCGCCTTCCAGATCGCCTCGCCGTCGGGCGTGCGGCTGGTGCCGCCGGACATCGTCGCGGCGCCGAGCTTCCCGGTGGTCAGCTCCTTCACGGCGATCAATCCGACGATCACGCCGGTCACCGTGCAGATCCAGGATCTCGCGCCGCCCAGCCTCCTGCAGGGCACGACGAACCAGCTCCTGGCATCGCTCGTGCTCAATACGACCCAGTACGCGGCGCTGTGGCGCTCGCTCACCGTCACCCAGACCGGGACGGCGGGGGACAACGACATCGTCGCCCTCAACGTCTGGAAGGACACCAACGGCAACTTCACCTTCGAGCCCGGCACCGACACCCTGCTCACCGCGGGCAGTGACCGGTTCGTCGGCGGCGTGGCGACGATCCAGTTGGCCCAGAGCGAGATCATCGACACGACGCCGCGGCGCTACTTCCTGTCCGCCGACGTGAACCTCTACGCCGACACGACGCGAACCTTCGCGGCGAAGATCGCGACCGCCAGCCACGTCGACATCGCGGCGCCGAACTACACGCATCTCACCGGCTTCCCGGTGCAGATGAGCAACATCCCGCTCGCGAAATTGCAGGACAAGATGTACGCGGCCTTCACGGACTTGGCGCCGTCGGCGGTGAACCAGGGCTATGAGTCGGACATGTTCAAGGTCCAACTCTGGGCGGTGCGCGACCGCGTCTACGTGAGCCAGCTCAAGGTCGGCCGCATCGGCAACATCACGGACGCCGACGTGGTCGCAGTAAACCTCTACAACGACGTGAACACCAACGGCATCCACGACGGCGTGGACACGCTCGTCGCCTCGACGACGTTCATCGGCGGCCAGGCGATCTTGCGCCCCGCGCCGAACGAGACGATCACGACCTCGACGCGCACCTACATCGTCACGCTCTCTATGGCCGGCAACGCCGTCATCGGCCGGCTCGCGGGCGTGGAGATCTCCAACGCGAACTACTTCACGCTGCCCGCGCCGGACATCGTGGCGCCGGTGAGCGCGCCGACCGCCTCCGCTCTGGCGACGGTCGCCGACGCACGCACGCCGTCGTTGCCCGTCGTCACGATCCCGGCGAGCTTCTCTAAGTTCTTCGACCACGTCGACTTCGTGTGGGTCTCGACGGTAGGCATCGGCACGATCGCGTCCGCCGAGTACGCGATCGGCACTCTGCCGAAGGGCACCGATATCAGCGGAGGCTTCAAGCCGCTGCCGGACACGACGGGTAAGGTCACGATCAACGGCCTGAACCTCGGCACCGGCTCCACCTTCTACATGTCGGTGCGCACGCGGTCGAACTTCGGCATGACGAGCCCGGTCGGATGCTCGCAGCCGCTGCTCGTCGACTTCCTGCCGCCGGGCAAGCCCAACGCCACGATGACGCAAGGCGACTCGAACGTGCTCCTGTCGTGGACGCTGCCGTACGTCGGGCCGTCGGGCCTCCTGGGCTTCCTGCTTGAGTACCGCTCCGGCAAGAGCCCGCTCTGGTACAACGCGAAGACGAAGAAGGCGCTGCCCGAGGCGCTGGCGTTCACGCCGGCGGGTCTCAACACGCTGAATGCAGCGACGCAGTCGGCGTACTACGCGATGGCGCTCTCGACGGCGGATCTCGTCAGCGGCAACAGCTTCACGGTGGACCCGCCGGCCGGCACGGTGTATTTGCGCATGCGCTCGGTCAGCGGCTCCGGCGTGATCAGCGACGCGACGGACGTCACCAAGGTTCAGCTAGGCGCGCTGCCGAAGGACGGCATCAGCGAAGTCTCCAACTACCCGAACCCGTTCGACTCGCGCAAGGAAGTCACGAAGTTCAACTACGTGCTGAGCGCGAACTCCGAAGTGAAGATCAAGATCTTCAACGTGTTCGGCACGAAAGTCGCCGAGCTGACCGCGCCCGCGGGCGGCTCCGGCGGCGTGCTCGGTTCCAACGAGCTGGCGTGGAACGGCACCGACGACAACGGCCGCCCGGTCGCGAAGGGCATGTACCTCGCGGTCATCGAAGCCGGCGGCGCGCGCATCGTTCAAAAGGTCGGCGTAATACACTGAGTTTCCTTCCCTCCGTCTCTGTTTGATCCTCTAGGGGAATTCCTGTAGAATCCGCCGGGACTCACTCCACTAGGAGGGCTTTCGATGCTCAAGACTTCGTGCATACTACTCGGATTGTTGGTGGTCGCCATTCCGTCGTCCGCACGAGAAGTCTTTTTTAAGAAGAATGTGTCAGTGGATCGATTGAAGACGGAATTGCAATCAGCGGGGTTCGTTGGAATTTCCATTGACTGCAAGTTTGACGCCTGCTCAATCAAGATGCCTGACTCGGAAAAAAGAAATCCTCTTCCGATTGTCCGAGCCCATAAGCGTTTCCTCAGCGAGATGTCTTTGGGAGAAAGAAGAGCCGCTGCTGCAGTCTTGGTTGATCGCCTTCGGGGGGGAGCACTTCCACAGCCTGAAAAGGACCAACTGTTGCTTATGCTTGCGGAAATTGTGCTCGCAGAATAGAACAAACCAAGGGGGAGCTATGATGAATCGACATCACGTTTTGGCAACGATACTCTACTTTGGACTTGCGCAATTCGCCCAGGCTGATTTGAGTGAGACTGGCAACCTGACCGTTGACGGAAAAGCAAACTTGGTTTCTACGGCAACCGTTGCGACCATATTGATTCTTGGGACAGAAGGAAGTGCGTCCTATAGCCGAAATGGGTTGGTCGCGATTCCCGCTAAGAGCCTAAGCAGCGTGACCGACTCTTCCGGTTGTTTTGTGGTTATGGGAATGGGAAATCTGGAATCTCCTAGCAATGCGGATCCGGCAACCCTAGTATTCACTTCTACGACGTCAGGGAATATTGCGCGACAAACTGGAGTGCTGTTGGAGTCATGTGCTCCGAACAGCATTTGCCTGGTCGCGATAACAGGGCTAGTTCGGGTCCAGGCGGATTCTGGCCACGTCCTAGGGAATCAGTTATCAACAGTCGGGACCAGGTGTCATTCTGGGTTTTCAGGTACGGGCAACTCAACTCTAAATACAGGAACATATATGAGTGACGTCGCCGGAAATTGGGCTTGGGCACTATTGGGTGCCCACTAGCTCGAATGCTCCGATACGCGTTCCGAGTCGTAGTCCTTTTGGGGCTGTGTGGCCGGATCAACGGGGCGGAAATAGAGACTCCGTCGTCGACAATAACACCAGACTCAAGCTCAAGGGAGTTGACCGCAAACCCAGATCCTACTAATCGATACGAGATTCGCGTCCTAGAGGTATTTCCTCAGGGTGCTACAACGCGAATGATCATCCAAAGCAATAAAGAGCTAGTCCCCGGAAGGAATATATATGTTGGAGTCCAGGAAATTCCTGTAACGGTGGGAGCGCTTGCGTCCAGGTCTCAAGACCTTTTCTACTACACTGCGAGTGTTGCGGGACGCCCCCGACTGGGAAGCGGCGACAAGGTTTCAATCTCACCGTCAAGACGACTGACTATTCCTCAGTCAATCGCCGCACCGTTTCGCCAAAGCTATACCTTTGCAGAAAAGTTCCGAGCGGAAATTACCACCGTGCAGGGCGACCGGGCAATGATCGATAAGGGCACGCTCCATGAGGTCCACGAAAGGGACCTGTATAGAGTTTCGGACGCTAGCGGCACCTACAAAGGTCTCCTCGAGGTGAGAGGAATTGGCGACCTGCAATCGTCTGGTCGGATTTACAATCGATTTGAAGACATCCATAGGCGGGTTAGTGAGATTCGGCCAGGTGACCAGGTAGAATTTATTGGTCAACGTAGATTGCTTGGGCTTGGCTTCTTGGCGGGCTCTACGTTTTCCAGAAAGCAAATCCTTCACTCGTTCGATAAGAGTTCTGCCGCAGGACTGCTTTGGAACATCACCAGCTCTGATGGGTGGGGACTCGAAATGCTGTTTGGAGTCTTCACTAGAGAAGGAAAGGACTCTACCCCACTGGATCCAACCTTCATTGGTGGTAATCAGCGTCTAATTGGAATTGATGAGCGCGCAGCGCGATATGTGGCGCCAATCTGGCTGAAGAAAAACCTGTTCTATCCTTCCATGATCTCTCCGTTTCTGGCCGGAGGTCTGTGCTTTTTTGACGGCTACCATTCGTTCGAAACCTTGCGCATCGGGGTGAGTGAAGGAAGAGACAAAAAGGAAAAGAAGACTATTGCGCCGGTCTTGGGCGCGGGGATTGAATTCTTCCCAGCACGGTTTTTTAGGCCGAGAGTCGAAGTCCGACACTTCATCGGACCCACAATTACAGCGCGAGGAAACGAATTCAACTCTAGTGCAACTTTCTATTCCTTTGCAATTCTATCGGCTTGGTAAAATCAGTGAATTTCAAAAGCACCAAACAGCGAGAGAGCGCCTGAATTGCTGCTTAAGGCAACATTTGGGCTGGTGACGCCGCTCTGATTCTAACCTTGGAACCTCTTCAAGCATTGGGGGGACGTCACTTGCCCGAACTCCGGAATGAAATTTCGTGACTCCCACCGACGTACTCGAGAAAGAACGATAGCCCTTACCCCGACCCTCTCCCGCTTCGCGGGAGAGGGAGAACTCGCTAAAAACTCGAAATCGGCTTGACCGCGCAAGAGGGGGGTCCTTGACCCGGTCTCGATCTTCGTAATGTGTCGAAAAATGCATATAAATACAGCACTTCTCTTTTCCGCATCTTCATGATTGCTTCGTGATTGTTCGGGCCAGACCGCTACACTTTCGTCGTGGCCCGAGTTCTGCGGATTCTGTCGATCCTCGCGATGGTTTCCGCCGCTTTTTCCTTCGCGTTCGCCGAGGGCACGGGCCACCTCGCCGGCGAGATCTACACGGTCGGCGCCGCGGCCCGCGGCCTCGGCATGGCGGGCGCCCAGACCGCCGCCGTCAACGACGTCTCCTCGCTCTACTACAACCCGGCCGGCTTGGGCCTTCTCCAGGGCCGCCAGTTCTCGCTGATGCAGGCGTCCATGTACGAGGGCACCGCCTTCAACTACATGGGCTACGCGCAGAACTCGAAGAAGCGGCCCGGCGGCTGGGGCCTCGAGATCCTCCGCCTCGGCGCCACGGGCGGCAAGGGCCGCGACCTCAACAACCAGGACAACGGCGGCTTCGGGTACAACGAGATGTCGATCGGCTTCGGCATGGGATACCGCGGCGTGCTCCTCCCCGACCTCTCGGCGGGATTTAAGGCGAAGCAGCTGAAGCGGTCGCTCGGCCCGTCTTCCGACTCGATGATGGGCCTCGACATCGGCGCGCAGTACGGCCCGATCCAGGACAAGCTTACGGTCGGCTTCACGATGCTCAACGCCTTCGCGAACGTGAAGGGCGACACTTCCGACCGCCTGCTGCCGGCGGTGAAGCTCGGCGCGGCGTACAAGGTCGGCGGCGCCCTGACGGTCGCGGCGGACTTCTCCTCGCTCTCCGACTTCCGCTTCGGCACCGAGTACGCGCTGCAGAACTTCTTCCTCCGCGCGGGCATGCAGCAGTTCGGCTTCTCCTTCGGCACGGGCTTCGTGTTCCGCCAGGCCTACACCTTGGACATCGCGATGGTGCAGCACCCGACCTTCGGCATGTCGCCGCGCATCTCGCTCGGCTACAAGTTCCAGGGCAAGAACGGCAAGACCGGCAACAAGATGGAGGCCTTCGCCAACGAGTACCTCAACAACGCGCTCCTCGAGCTCCAGAAGCGCGACTACGCGCAGGCCGTGAAGTCCTTCCAGCAGGCGCAGGGCATCAACAAGGCGGCGGGCGGCGCCGAGTGGCGCGAGAAGTTCCGCCGCCTGGCCGCGATCCTCGCCAAGCTCGAGCTCCAGGCCGACGAGGTCGAGATCATGAAGCAGCCCACCGCCCAGGCGGCGCTGGCCCAGGCCTCGATCATGTCGTTCCTCGAGGAGGACCCGCAGAAGGCGATCCTCTTCGCCCACGCCGCCCTCGGCCAGGACGTGCGCAACGCGGTCTACAACAAGTTCCTCCGCTCGATGGCGGCGGTGACGGGCCTCGAGGTCCGCCGCGAGGACGTCCTCCCGGTGCCGGCGCTCATCTCCCAGCGGCTGAAGCAGACCGTCGACTTCGTCTTCGCCCAGAAGTTCGAGCAGGGCATCAAGGCGTGCAAGGACGCTCTGGCGCTCGACCCGCAGAACGGCACCGCGTGGATGCGGCTCGGCTCGGCCTACTTCGCCTCGGGCGACAAGACGAACGCCACGGCGGCCTACAAGAACGCTCTCCAGCTCGATCCGACCAACGAGAAACTCCGCCAGTTCATGGCGCAGCAGGGGATGGACAAATAACAACATGCTAGAGCTCACCCTCATCGGCGTCGTCCCGCTCCTCTTCTTCCTGCTCGCGCCCATCATGATGGTCGTCAGCGAGGTGGCCGGCTACTTCACCTACAAGCGCATGGCGGCCCGCCAGCGCGCGGCGAACAAGGTGATCTCGTCCTTCATCGGCAGCATGCAGGTGGCGCAGTTCCAGCTCGCGCGCCGCAGTCGCCAGCTCCAGGCGCTCTCCCGCAACCTCGCACTCTCCAACCAGGAGCTCGAGCAGCTCAATACGCTGAAGACCCGCTTCCTCTCGATGGCCGCCCACGACATGCGGACGCCGCTCGCCTCGATCCAGGGCTTCGCAGAGACGATCGCGGCGAATCGCGCCCTCAACCAGAAGAACCGCAAGGCGGTGACGAACATCCTGACCGCGGCGGATCAGAT
>JACRDR010000333.1 GCA_016212845.1 Elusimicrobiota bacterium | reverse complement strand
GGCCTCGGGACCGCGATCGCGCTCAACGGCGCCGAAGGCGGAATCCGCTACACCTTCTTCAAGGCGGCCAAGGAGCAGACGTGGTCGAACGTGCCCAAAGACGTCCTATTCCAGCTCAAGGCCTTCATCGAGGCGTTCGTCTACCGCTTCGGCCGCGGCATCAGCGGCGCGATCCTCCTGCTGCTCACCGGAGCCTCCTTCCTGCATCTGGGCACGGTCCCCGTCGGCGTCGCCGCGCTGCCGTTGGCCGCCCTGTGGATCGGCGTCGCTTGGGCGCTCGGCCGCAAGATCGGCAAACCCTGACCCGTGCTCAAGAAGATCGCTCTACTGGTATTCGGCGCCCTCCTCGGCATGCTCGTCGAGAGCCTGCTGGGCACGGTCCTCGGCGTCTTTTGGGAACTGATCCCGGCAAGCTGGAGCCTCCTCGTGATCGCCGCCGCGTTCCTGGATACGATCCTGGGCCAAGCCGCTCGATTCGCCGTGACGGGCTTCGTCTTCTGGTCGGGCTCCCGGGCGTCCGTCAAGGAAGCGGCCGCGTGGGCCGTCATCGGCGGCAGCGCGCTGCAGCCGCGGTTTTTTCTCTTCGCGCTCGATCGGCCCATCCTCGTGGTCGTGGTGCTGGCGGCTAGAGCGGCGGGCGCGCTCCTCGGCGCCCGATTCGGAGACGAGCGCGAGACCGACCCGAAGGTCCACCTGCTGCAGGAGTTCCTTTTCCGGCTCTATCCGTTCCGCTTGCCGCGCTGATCCGTAGTGCCGATCTCTTCCTAGGAACCGGTTCCCTCGACTCAGCGCGGAGCGGGACTCCGGCCTCATCCGCCGATTCGGGCGTTCGGCTATACTGCCCCGCCTATGAACCATCTTCCCTTGATGCTGCTGCTGGCCGCGCCGTCGTTCGCCGCTCCCGCCCTGACTCCGGTCGCTCCGCGCCTCGTGCCGCAGGAGCCTAGAGCGAGCGTGGAGACGTGGCTGCCCCGCTGGTTCGGTCCGCTGCCCACGGCCTGCGACTCCCTCCCCAAAGGGCCGGCCGCGATCGCCAAGCTCGCCCGCAAGGTCTGCGAGGCCGCCGAGCACGCGCCCCTTCCGGACCTCCAGAGCACGCGCGTCGAGTTCGCGAACCGCGGCGTGGCGATGAGCGCCGAGGCTCGAGCCGAGTTCGATTACGAGCCGCCGTCCTGGCTCGTCGTCTACAAAGCCGAGGCGAACGACGGCGTCCGGCATACCGTCGAGTTCTGGCCCTCCGATCCCCGCGATCTGCCGGGGAGCGCCTCCCACCCGGGCTACGTCGTGCTCACCGCGTGGACGCCGGACGGCGAGCGCACGCGCGCGATCACCTTCAAGCTCGGCCTCTCGGGCGAAGCCGAAACCTCCGCGTGGCTCGTCGACGCCGCGGGCGGACGCCCGGCGCTGCTCAAGCGCCCGGACATCCGACGGCGATTGAACGAAGAACTCGCCTTTTGGGCTAGACGGTAGCCGGCGGGTCGAGCTTGAGCAGACGCCGCCAGGCGGTGCCAAGCTTCTGGTACTCGGCGCGGCTCCACTCGGCCTCGGCATGGTGGTCGGAGGCGAGCTCGGCGAAGCCGGGGTTGCCGGGCGCGCCGCAGTAGTCGGGCAAGGTGACCTTCGACGCCGGCTTGGCTCCCGCCGCCGCCGACCGGGCCTTATCCGCCACCCGCCGGTACGCCTCGCGAAACGGGACGCCCTTCTCCACGAGCTCGAGCGCCTTCTGGGTGGAGAGCAGGTCCTCGGTGACCGACGCTTTGCAGCGCTCCGTGTCGATGGCGAGCGACCGCGGCATCCGTTCCACCATCTCGAGCATCTCGAGCGCGGTGCGGACGCCGTCGAAGAGCGGCCCTTTCGTGAGCTGGTAGTCCCGGTGGTAGCCGGAGGACAGCGCGCCGACGGCGAGCGCCTGCTGGAGCCAGCCGGGAAACAGCGCGGCCCGGGCCCGGGTCAATTCGGCGACGTCGGGGTTGCGCTTCTGCGGCATGATCGAGCTGCCCGTCGTGAACGTCTCGTCGAGCTTGAAGAAGCCGAACTCCGCAGTGGAGTACAGGCAGAGGTCCTCGGCGAGGACGCCGATGTCCCGCGCCAAGATCGAGAGCGCGGAGAGCACCACCGCCTCGAGCCTCGGCCGGCTCGTCTGGACTCGCAGCGTGTTCCGCTGGACCCGGGCGAAGCCGAGCGCCTGCGACACGTAGTCCCGCTCGAGCGGCAAGGACGCGCCGTAGCCGGCGCCGCTGCCCAGGGGGCAGGAGTCCGCCTCGACGTAGGCGGCCTTGAGCAGCCGCGCGTTCTCGAGCAAGGCCTCCGCGTGGGAGGCCGCCCAGTGCCCGACGGTCGTCGGCATCGCCCGCTGCATGTGCGTGTAGCCGGGCAGGAGCGCGTCGGCGTTCTTCTTGCCGAACGTGGCCCACGACCGCGCGGTCTCGCACGCGAGCCCGTGCACCCGCAGCAGCCGCTCCTTCAGGAACAGCCGCACGTCGACTTGGACTTGGTCGTTCCGGCTCCGGCCGGCGTGGATCTTCGCGCCGACGTCGCCCAATTTGGCGGTGAGATACTGCTCGACCGCGGTGTGGATGTCCTCCTGCCGCCGCTCGATCTTGAAGTCGAGGACGTGGAACAGGAGGTCGTTGAGCGTTTTGCGCACCGCGACGAATTCCTCGGGGGAGAGCACACCGATGCGGCACAGCCCCGCCGCGTGCCCGAGCGTCCCGTACACCTCGTAGGGCAGGAGCTGGAGATCGTTGTCCGGGTCGTCGCCGACGGTGTAGCGCTCGACGAGCGGGTCGAGCGTCGCGGCGGTTTCCCAGAGCTTCTTGGGGGGTTGAGTCGTGGTCATGGCTGGCTCTCTCCGGGGACCTGGCCCCGGGCATGAAACTTCCGTATGAGTCCTTCGTAAAAAGCGACGCCGGCCTCGAGCTCGGCGATTTCGAGGTACTCGTCGGGCGTGTGCGACCGCCGGGAATCGCCCGGACCGGCCTTCACCGCCGGGATGCCCTTCAAAAACGCCCAGTCGGAGGCGGTCGGCGAGCCGAACGGCGTCCCGCCGCCGGCGGAAACCGCGGCGGACACGATCGGGTGGTCCTGCGGCGTGTCGACCGACTGGAGGCGCTGCGAGCGCACGGAGACCTCGCCGCCGACGGCGGCTTTCACCGCCGCCACGAGTTCCTCCGGCGCGTACGCGGGGGTCGTGCGGATGTCGACGACGAGCGTGCACCGGTCGGGGATCACGTTGTGGCGCTCGCCGCCCTTCACCTGCGTGACCTCGAGCGTCGTCTTGCCGAGCACGGGATGCACCCGGTCGAAAGAAAGGGAGGACAAAGCGAGGATGTCTTTCGCCGCCGCGTGCACCGCGTTGACGCCGCCGCCCCAGGCGGCGTGCGCGGAGCGCCCCTTGGCGGTGATCTCGAGCAGGAGCAGGCCCTTCTGCGCAACGGCGGGCGCGAGCCCGGTGGGCTCGCCCACGACCGCGGCGTCGGGCGAAGGCAGCGCGCTCATGAGGTCGGCGATCCCCTTGTTCGACGTCTCTTCCTCGCAGCCGAAGGCGAGGACGACGCGGCCCGCCGGCGGCGCCTCGGCGTACGCCTTCGCCGCGCCGAGCATCATCGCGGCCACGCAGCCCTTCGCGTCGTTGGCGCCCCGGCCGTACAGCCGGCTCCCGACACGCTTTCCGGCGGCGGGCACGCTCCAGCCTTCGCCCGCGGGCACGGTGTCGAGATGAGAGTTGAGCATGAGGAGCTTCCCGCCTTTTCCCAGCACGGCGTAGACGCTCCGGCCGACCCGGACGGGCTCGAGCCCCAGCGCCGAAAGCTCGCCTTCCACGAACGCGC
>JACRDR010000328.1 GCA_016212845.1 Elusimicrobiota bacterium | reverse complement strand
TCGCCGGCATGTCGACGATCGCCGCGGGCGTGATGGTCGTCTACGCGAACATGCTCAAGCCCTTTTACCCGGACGCGGCCGGCCAGTTCCTCGCCGCGTGCATCATGGAGGCGCCCGCCGCGCTCCTGATCACCAAGATGCTGATCCCGGAGACGGGCAAGCCTAAGACGCTCGGCGTTCTCAAGCTCGACTACCACGAGCAGTCGACGAACGTTTTCGAGGCGGCCGCGAACGGCGCGACCACCGGCATCCAGCTCGCGTTCAACGTCGCGGCGATGCTCGTCGCGTTCATGTCGCTCATCGCGATGGTCAACGGCGGCTTTCACCACCTGTTCGGCCTCTTCGGCCGCGCGGAGATCGGCCTCGAGACGATCTTCGGCTGGATATGCTCCCCGATCGCCTGGGTCCTCGGCGTGCCGTGGAAGGACTGCCAGATCGTCGGCCAGCTCATCGGCGAGAAGACCGTCCTCAACGAGTTCGTCGCCTACGTCCACCTGTCGCAGTGGGCGGGCGCGAACCCGGCGAACCCGCTGGAGCATCGCTCGTTCATGATCGCGATCCACGCGTTGTGCGGCTTCGCGAACTTCCTTTCGATCGCGATTCAGATCGGCGGACTCGGCGCGCTCGCGCCCGGCCGCAAGGCCGACGTCTCACGGCTCGGCCTCTACGCGCTTCTCGGCGGCTCGCTCGCCAGCTTCATGACCGGCTCGATCGCCGGCATGCTCGTCCCTTAATCGTCACCGATCCTAGGCGGCGCGGCTATGGGCCGCCGCGCGGGGCTTCCTTATAATGGCCCCTCGTGAATACCAGCCTCCTGCCTCAGCTGTGGCTTTGCTTGGACCGCCGTGTGGACGCGAGCGTCCGCTCCTGGCTCGAGGGCGCCGAAGACAAGCCGTTCGCTGCGATGGGGGCGGCGTACGCCTCGGTGCCGCGCCACGTGGGCCGCGGTCCCATCGTCGCGACTCCCGGCGAGCGCCTCGCGCTCGGAGCCTGCGGCGTTCCGGCCGGGCTGGCGGAGTGGCGCGTCGACGATCTGGCGCGCGCGGCGCTGCTCCTCGGCTGGGGCTCGCGCCTGACCGCGGCCGACCTCGAGTCGCTCGTCCACTCCCTCTATAAGGCCGGCGATCCCGCGGCTCGCGCCGCGGTTCTGCGCTGCCTGGCGCTCACTCCCGAGCCGTGGCGGTTCCTTTCGATCGCCTTCTGCGGCGCCGACGCGCGCGAGCGGCAGTGCTTCGAGGCCGTCGCCTGCGCCAACACGTATCCCGCCGCGCATTTCGGCGACGAACGCTTCTCGGACATGATCCTGCGCGCGCTCGCGATGGAGACGCGACTCGAACGCGTGGTCGGCTTGGCGTCCCGCGTCACTCCTTCGCTCCGGCGCGCCGTCGCCGAATTCGCGCGCGAAAGGAGGGAGGCGGGCCTGGGCGTGCCCGAGGACGCCGCTCTTCTGGAGGCGGCCGTATGCGATACTTCGACTCCTTCGCCCACCTGAGCTGGCGGTCCAGCTCGGACCATCGAGAACTCTCGCGCTCCGGCGTGAAGGCGGTCGTCGAGCCCTGCACCTGGCCGGGCCGGCCGCGGACCGACGTGTCGACGTTCCAGGATCATTTCTCCTCGCTCGTCGGCTTCGAACCGACGCGCGCCTCCCGCTTCGGCGTGAGCTACTACTCGGCCCTCGCGCTCAATCCGCGCGAGGCGAACCTTCCGCACCTCGCGCTCCCGGTCACGAATCTTCTCGGCCACTTCTTGTCGTACGAGTCCGTGGTCGCGGTGGGGGAAACCGGCTACGACTCGATCACCACCGCGGAGGACCATGCCCTCGAGTGGCATCTGGAGTGGGCCGCGCGCTTCGGCCTGCCGGTGCTGCTGCGCGTGCCCGCGGTCGACCGCGCGAAGGCGGTCAGGCGCGCGCTCGACGTGCTGCGCACGTCGGGGCTGCCGTCGGGCGCCGCGGCGGTCGGTCCGAACGACGAGGAGACCGCCGGTCTCGTGCTCGATGCGGGGCATTGGGCGAGCCACGCGCTTTGCCTGCGCGCGCGTTCCGACGCGGAGCGCGTCGCCGCCGTCTGCCGCCGGTTCGGCGTCGAACGCATCCTGGCCGGAAGCGGCGCGGACTGGGACCTGAGCGACGCCTCCGCGATCCCGAAGCTCGCCGACGCGCTCGACGCGCAAGATTTCGGCCCCGAGGCGGTCGAAACGCTTCTCTGGAAGAACCCCGTCGCGTTCTTCGGACGGAGCGGCCGCCTGCCCGCGTCGCTGGGCACCGCGCGCCGCCGCGTCTTCCCATCGGCGGTCCCAAGGGCCTAGGCCGGACTAGGCCATTTGGCACCGGGTTCTCGAGTATGCTAGGATCGTCCCCGGTGCCGGTGATGTAGACCGTTATTCCCGGCCGGCGCCAGGAGCCGCCGATGTTCATCCGTTCCCTCGCCGTCCTCGTCCTCTGCGCCGCCCCCGCGCTCGCCCAAGAACTCTCATTCGACAGCGGCGTCGACGCCAAGGCCGTTCTCGACAATCTGCACCGCCATCCCGGCGACGGCATCCCGATGCCGCGCTACACGAACTCGTACTACCGCTGGTCCACCCGCGAGTGCACGACGCTCAGCCTGCCTCCGGGCGGCCCCGCGAAGACCGAGGAAGTCTGGCTGTCGTCGACCGACTTCGAGCATGACTGCTACTACCGCGGCGATCCCCGCTACGGCGGCGGCCGCGACTGCTACGACCGCCCCGCGGGCACGCACCGCGAGCGCGTCCAGATCGAGTCGCGCGGCAACCGCTCGACGAATCCTTGGGAGCGCGAGACGTTCCAGGCCTGCCTCGAGGGCCGCTGGCTCGACGTCAGAGGGCTGCAGACCGCGTACCGCTACGATATCAAGGAAGACCCGATGCAGTGGGGCCATTTCCTCGCGACCGCGGGCTCCAAGCAGAAGATGGATCCGGACGCCTCCGGCATCACCGCCGCGCTCGTGAACTCCGCGGGCGGCTTCGCCGTCGACTTCCAGGACAAGTGGGCTTCCTACTACGCCGGCGAGACGGTCAAATTGCACCTCGAGCTGTGGAAGGACGTCGAGGGCTGGTTCGACTCGAAGGCCGCCGACCTCGACCTCGAGGTGTCCGCCGGTCCGGTCTGGCGCGCGGGATTTTCCGGCGTGCAGGGCCTGCAGTCCGGCAAGAAGTACTACGTGAAGTGGACCTTCCGCCGGATCGGCGGCGTCTCCAAGGACTCGGAGATGAAGGGCAACCAGCCCGAGGCAGTCTTCCAGCCGTCTCTCTCCGCCGCGGGCCGCTAGTTTAGCCGCCCCAAGCATCGGCCGCCGCCTCCCTTGACATCGGGGGGCGGCGGCCGCATACTTAGGTACCCGGCAGGAGGACGTACATGCCCATCTCCGCGCGCCGCCTGCTCATCCTCGGCGCTCTCTTAACGACAACTTCGACCCCGCTCCTCGCCGCCGACGCCTTCGAATGCCCGAAGGCCAGCTACGTTCCGAGCTTCTGCGCGGCGAACGACATCGTGCTGGAGACGTGGAACGAGTTCCACACGTCTTTCGACGGTTTTACGGTGAGGATGCACGCGAACGCGTCGATGTTGGCCTCGAAGCTGGAAAGCCAGCGCGCCGAGGCCCGCAACAACACCTATAACTCGGTCGCTCAAAAGAACATCACCGCGGGGCAGCTCTTCCCCGTCGCGGGACCGTGCGACGAGAATACGGGCGTGTGTCCCGACGCGCCCGATCCGGTGCTGACGCCCGCGCAGGCGCAGAAGTTCAACTCCTGCTTCGCCAGGGTCGACCGGATCGGCGGGCGGCTCCTCACGAACTCCTGCACGATCAACGGGCAGTGGTCGGCGACGTTCGACTGCATGCGCGGCTACTACACCAACGGAAAGAGAAGCGCGAGCGACGACACTCGCGCCCGCGGGACGTGCAACCCCTATTATCGCCCGTGGGACAGCTACGACAAGTACAAGAAGGGCATCTCCTGCGCGAACGACTTGAAGGGCATGATCGACCAGGAAGCGGTGATCATCGACCAGAGCAAGGAGATGGCCGAATATCCGGCGGAATGCGACGAGCCGGTTTTCGGCGACCTCGCGAACTACGAGCGAAACAACCAGAAGCACGTCCTGAGCTTTTTGGGCGACTCCGCTTGCTCCAAGAACCCGACGGAGTGCGCGCCGCCGTGGAGCGCGGGACAGGCCGCGGCGCTCCGAAAGATGATGGACGATCTTAAATCGCTGTTCGCGTGCGAGTCGATCAAAAAGAGGCTCGGCGACAGGATGATCGATTACAAATACCGGAAGAACGACAAGGACGGCTTCATCGAGACCGCCTCCGGGAACGGCGACATGGGGACGTTCAACAACCTGAGGGCGGCGTTTCAGCGCTTCGACGCGATCGCCGAGGGCACGCTGACGCGCACGGTCGCCGACGCTCCGAATATCCCGGATGAGACCCGGCTCCCTCCGAAGGCGAGCGTGGAGTTCGTGAAGGCCTACCGGTACATGATCGAGGCGTCGATGCAGGCCTACGTGATCGAAGCCGGCCTTCGGTACCGAAAAACCCTGTCGCGCTGCCCCTGAGGCTCCCGTGAGCGAATCTCCGAGAGGCTTCCAGAAGGCGAAAGAGTTCTTCGAGCGCAATAAGCCCGCCGTCATTCTCGTCTTGCTCTTCCTCTTCGGCGGGCTCGCCGCGATCACGAAGTTCATCGGGGCGCCGCAGCGCCACGAGCGCCGGAGCCGTCCGCTGAACACGCCGATGTTCGACGCCAAAGTGGACCGTTGGAAGGCTCCGACGATGGA
>JACRDR010000327.1 GCA_016212845.1 Elusimicrobiota bacterium | reverse complement strand
GCGCTCCTCGAGCGCGCGCTCCAGCTCCGCCCCGCTTTTTAGTTGTTGAAGGGCCCGGTCAGAACCGAAAGACCCCAGCGACCTTGCCCAAGATTCCGGAAGACTCATCGTCCTTCAGCTCCATGCGCGAAAAAGAGGGGTTCTCCGGCCAAAGCCACGCGCGACCGCTCTCGCGCTTGAGCCGCTTCACCGTGGCCTCGCCGTCGAGCATCGCGACGACGATCTCGCCGTCGCGCGCGTCCTTCTGCGGCCGCACGAGCACGAGGTCGCCGTCGAGGATCGCCGCGCCCGTCATGCTGTCGCCTTTGACCCGGAGGAGGTAGCAGTCGTCCCAGCGGGCCAAGGACGGATCGAGCGTGAGCTCCCCCTCGCGGTGCTCCTCGGCGAGGATGGGGACGCCGGCGGCGACGCGGCCGAGGATCGGCACGCGGCGGCCGCCCGAAGGCCGGCCCAAAAGCTCGATCGAGCGCGCGCCGCCCCGGCGCCGCAGGAAGCCTTTGCGCTCGAGCGCCTGCACGTGCTTCTCGATCGCGCGCGTCCCCGAGACCTTGAGCCCCGCCGCGAGCTCCCGCAGCGACGGCGGGTAGCCCTTGTCCTCGATGCTCGAGCGGATCAGCGAGAGGACCTGGGCTTGGCGGGGCGGGAGGGACATGGTAGGCATACGCCTACCACTATATCAGAGCCCCCCATGCGGGTCAAGGTAGGCAGAATTGGTAAGATTGTCGCCATGATCCACCTTCTCGCGCTCGTTGCCACGCTCGCCGCCGCCGCGGCCGACACGCCGGAACAGTTCGTCAAACGCTTTCGCGAAGCCTGCGACAAGAAGGACAAGGCGGCGGTCCTGGCGCTCTTCTACGCGGAAGGCGCCGGCTCCGGCGCGGGGTGGAACCAAGAGGTCGCGCAGGACTTCGTCGAGCTGAAGGTCGTCGACGTGACGATCCTCCCGCCGGACGCGAGCCGCGACGGCCGGTTCGTGCGGCACGACGCCTCCGCCAAGCAAAACCTGCCGGCGGTGAAAACGCTGCGCATCAAATAAGGCGGCAAGATCCCCAACGGGCAGATCGGCGCGGATCTCCAGCTCGGGCAGAAGGACGGGACGTACTATTTCGCGAGCGAGATCGGCGCGAGCGCGCCCGCCGCGGCCGCGAAGGCGGGGCCCAAGTCGATGGACGCGCTCGTCGCCGCCCTGAAGGACGCCCATGCGCGCAAGGACCGCGACGGCATCTACGCGCTCTGGTACACCGAGGGCGCCGACCAGAACAGCCTCACCTTCTGCGCGTCGATCGCGAAAGACATCGTCGAGTCCGGCATCGCGAACCTGTCGTACGCCGCGCCCGCCAAGACCGACGTCTACAACGCGAAGACCGGCACGTGGGTGCACCCCAACCTGCAGGTGCTCAAGCGCCTCAAGATCCAGTACGCCAAGGCCGCGTCCAACGGCATGCTCGGCATGGACCTCGACATCGGCATGAAGGACGGCTCGTACTATTTCGCGACCAGCATCGAGGAGAAGGTCTCCGCCCCGCCCACCGCCGCCGCGCGCGCGGCCGCGATGCCCGCCGGCCCCGCCGGGGACGAGTTCTCGACGCTCATGGACTCCTGCCGCGCCGACGCCTCCTTCCTCTGCGAGAAGGAGAAGAAAAAGAAGAACGTCGCCGCCCTGCGCCAGTGCCTCACCGACAATACGTCGGCGCTGACCCCGAAGTGCAAAGCCGCGCTTAAGTAGTTCCGCATGCGCACCGTACTGCTGCTGCTCGCGTCCAACTGCTTCATGACGGTCGCGTGGTACGGGCACCTCAAGCACAAGTCCTCGCCGCTGTGGATCGCGATCCTCGCGAGCTGGCTCATCGCCCTGCCCGAGTACATGCTGCAGGTGCCCGCCAACCGCTTCGGGCACGGGGCGTTCTCCGCCCCGCAGCTCAAGGTGATCCAAGAGGCGATCTCGATCGCCGTCTTCGTCGCGTTCTGCCTCGTCTACCTCCGCGAGCCGATCAAGTGGAACCACGCCGCGGCGTTCCTGCTCATCGCCGCCGCGGTCGCGCTCGCGGTGCTGGACCGGCCCGTTTGATCCGCCTCCGGCTCTTCATGCTCGCGCTCGGCTCGATGCTGCTCGCCGCCGGGCTCGTCTGGCAGCTCTCCCCGAAGACCGGGCACGGAGCGCTGGTCGACGCGCAAGGCCGCCGCTACGAGGTCCTGCCCTCGAACGCTCCGCGAAGCCTGAAGCGGCAGATCCTCGACCGCTACCGCCGCTGGCGCGACCCCGACGCCTCGGGCGTCTCGCCGAAGGACCGGCTCAAGCGCGCCTACGCGGCGCTGTTCTTGACGGCGACCGCGAGCGCGGTGGCCGTCGCCCTGGCGCGGAAGGGGCGGGCGTGAACGCGTTCGAAGCCGGCGCGCGCAAACTGATCCCCGCGGTGCTGATCTACGCCGAGCGCGGCGGCTCGCTCCTCATGCTCCACCGCAACACGCGCCCCGGCGATTTCCACGCGGGCAAATGGAACGGCTTGGGCGGCAAGTGCGAGCCCGGCGAGTCCCCGCTCGAGACCGCCCGCCGCGAGCTGCGCGAGGAGGCGGGCTTGGACCTCCCCGAGACCGCGTTCAAGCCACTCGGCGTCGTCCAGTTCCCCGATTTCAAGCCGAAGGCCGGCGAGGACTGGATCGTCTGGGTGTTCGCCGCCGACGCGCCCGAGGCCCCCGCCGAGCCGCCGAAATGCCCCGAGGGGACCCTGCACTGGATCGAGCGCGCGAAAGTCCTCGCCCTCAACCTCTGGCCCGGGGACAAGCACTTCCTGCCGCTGGTACTCGAACGCAAGCCGTTCGTCGCGACGATGTGGTACAAGGACGGCGACTGCGTCCGCCATTGGGTGAAACCGCTATGAGACTTCCCGTCTGGAACGCCGAACTGGAGTACGACGACACGGGCGCGCAGGAAGGCCCGGCGATCATCTTCGTCCACGCCTTCCCCCTCAACCGGAAGATGTGGGCGCCGCAGGAGAGCCTCAAGGCCCACGCGCGCCTCGTGAGCTACGACGCCCGGGGCTTCGGCAAGAGCAAGGCCTCCGACGCGCAGATCCCCTTCGAGCTCTACGTCGACGACCTCCTCGCCCTCGTCGACCGGGTGGACGCCGACGAGACGATCCTCTGCGGCCTGTCGATGGGCGGCTACGTCGCGCTCCGCGCCGCCGAACGCGCGGCCGAGAAGATCTCGGCCTTGATCCTCGCCGACACGAAGAGCGAGGCCGACGGCGACGAGGCGAAGCTCAAGCGCGCCTCCACCGTCCTGTCGATCAAGAAGCAGGGGCTCGGCGCCTTCGCCGACGTCTTCGTCAAGAGCGTCCTCGCGCCGCGGAGCCTCCAGAAGCCCGCGCTCGTCGCCTCGGTGAAGGGAATGATCCAGGAAAGCGACCCGACGGGCGTTTGCGCGGCGCTGCTCGCGATGGCGGGCCGCACCGACACGACCGCCGTGCTCCGCAAGCTCACGATGCCGTCTTTGGTCCTGGTCGGCGCGCACGACGCGGTCACGCCGCCCTCGAACGCGCAGGCTCTCGTCCGCGGCCTTCAGCGGAGCCGGCTCACGGTGATCCCCGAGGCGGGGCACATGTCGAACCTGGAGAACCCGGACACGTTCAACTCGCTCGTGAGCGAATTTCTCGGGGAAATCTAGGGGACGACGTAGTA
Source organism: Elusimicrobiota bacterium (assembly GCA_016212845.1). GTDB lineage: Bacteria > Elusimicrobiota > Elusimicrobia > UBA1565 > JACRDR01 > JACRDR01. The sequence goes on along the minus strand of JACRDR010000327.1, from coordinate 2,919 downwards.
GAAGCCGACGCCCAGCATCGCGTAGACCGCGAGGAGCATCGCGCCCTCGAGCCAGTTCGACTCCCCGTCGAGCGCGACGAGGATGACGGTCGCGAGGCCGAAGCCTAGGCCCGCCAGTTCGAGGATCGAGAACTCGAAGACGAGCGGCTGGGGCGCGAAAGCCAGGCTGAAGAATACGAGCACCGGCGCGGTGAACAGCGCGATCTGCTTCGACGACTCCACCACGATGTTGAAAGACAGGTTGATCTTGTCTTTCGCGGCCATCCGGACGGCGGTGGCGTTCTCGGCGGCGGTGCCGACCACCGAGATGATGATGAGGCCGACGAACGTCTCGCCGAAGCCGAGATGATGCGACGCGCCCTCGACGGCCTCCACCATGATCTCGGCGATCGCCACCGTGGCGGCGGTCGAGGCGAGCAGCACGATCAGCGCCTTCTTGAGCGACCACATGTGGCCCTCGACGACCTCCTCCGCTTCGGCGTAAAGGTGCCGGTGCGTCTTGAGGGTAAAGAGGAGGTTTAAGCCGTAGAGGATCACCATCACGACGGAGAGGCCGGTCGTCATCGCGACCAGGCTGCGGCCGGAGTGCTCGCTCGGCGTGGCGAGCCAAAGATCGGGGATCGTGAGCGCGGCGACGGCCAAGAAAAGCACGCTCATGCCCGAGAGCACGGCCTTGCTGTTGAAGGTCTGCTTCGGGCGCTTCCAGCCGCCGGCGACCATCGAGCAGCCGAGGATGAAGACGAGGTTCACCAGGATGGAGCCGGTGAGGGAGGCCTTTACCAGGCGCATCTTGCCGGCGCGCAAGGCGGCGAAGCCGAGGATCAGCTCGGCGGCGTTGCCGAAGGCGGCGGTGACGAGAGCGCCGGGGCCGGCGCCGAGATGGTGCGCCAAGACCTCGGTCGCCTCGCCCAAAAACCCCGCGAGGCCGAGGGCGCCCAGGCAGCAGAGCGCGAAGACGAGGGTGTCGGGGGCGTGCAGCCAATGGGCCGCGATCGCGCCGGGGACGGCGGCCAGCAGCCCGATGAAAAAAATCTGCGCCACGGGGCGATACTACAAAAATGAGAGACGGCCGCTCAGGGAGGGCGGCCGTCTTAAATCCGAACGCTGGTGCCAGGCACCTCGCGTTCGGATTCGCTAAACGGATGCGAATCCGAACGCGAGTGAAACGTTGTGCCTGGCACCAAGTGAGAGGCGGCCGCTCCGGGAGGGTGGCCGCCTCAAACTTGAGCCCGGTCCCGCGCTCCGGGAGGGCGCGGGACCGGACAAATCAGGTGTGCCCGTCGTCGAACGGCGCGGGCGCGGGCACGAAGTAATAGGTGTTCTTCGGACCGTGCTTCTCCTGGAGCTCCGAGAGTTGGGGGCCGTGGTCGCGCACGTTCAGCGACCGGTCCAGCACCACCCACTCGTTGCGATACCGCTTGCCGATCTCGCGGGCGTCGAAGATAGGAACCATGCACGGCCAAAGTACCAATCCCCGATTAACGAATTGTTAAGCCGAAGAGATCCCGAAGGCGGCGCGCCACGTCGACGAGCTCGGCGTAGCGCTCGGGCTTGCGCCAGTGGCCGTCGGCCCAACGGCGGGCGAGCGCCGCGTCTTCCTCCGAGCGCGAAGTCGACAGCACGACGACGTGGACGTGCGCGAACGCGGCGTCCTGCTTGATCGCCGTGAGCGCCTGCCGCCCGCTCATGCCGGGCATGTTGAGGTCGAGCAGGACGAGAGCCGGGCCGCTCCATTTTCGCAGCAGGGCGAGCAATTCCGCGCCGTCGCGCACGCGGCGCGCCGGCGGCGAGACTCCAGCCTCCTCGAGAGCGGCCTCGATCAGAAAGCAGTCGTCGTCGTCGTCGGCGAGGATTATTCTTTTGGCTTCCATGAATCCGCGCGGAGCGGCAGCGTCAGCGTAAAGCGGGCTCCCTCCCCCGGGCGCCCGACGGCATTGATCCGCCCGCCGTGGCGGACCGCGATGCGGTGGCAGATCGCCAGCCCCATGCCGGTGCCTTCGCGATCGGGATGCAGGCGCTGAAACGGCTTGAACAGGCCCGCGGCGAGCGCGGGGTCGAAGCCGGAGCCGTTGTCCTCGACCCAAATCTCGACGAAGCCGTTGCCGAGGTCCTTCGAGCCCACGTCGACCTCGACGGCCGAGCCCGGACGCCGGAACTTGATCGCGTTGCCGATCAAGTTCTGAAAGACGCGCCGGAGCTGCAGTTCGTCGCCGTCGACGGTCGGCAGGCGTCCGACGGTAAGCATCGCCCCCGCCATCGTCGCGACGACGTCGAAGTCGGCCACCACGTCGGCGGCAAGCTCTCCCAAGTCCACCGGAGAGAAAGACCGGGTTTGCGTGCCGACCCTGGAATACGAAAGCAGTCCTTCGATCAACGAGGACATCCGCTGGGCCGCCTTGCGCATGCGGTCGAGGAAGTCGCGCGTCTGCCCGTCCATGCGATCGCCGGCCTTGCCGAGGAGTTCTCCGAACAGGAGGATCTTGCGCAGCGGCTCCTGCAGGTCGTGCGAGGCGGCGTAGGCGAATTGCTCCAGCTCGGCGTTCGAACGCTCGAGCTCCATCGCCTTCCACTCCGCCAGTTCGCGCGTCTGCCGCTCCTCGGTGAGATCGAAAAGCTCGACCAAGACGCGCGGCGCCGCGCCTCCCTCCGCCACGGGCGCCGCGCAGACGCGCACGTAGCGCACGCCTCCCGCGCCTTTCACGCGCGCCTCGAATCGCCGCCCCTGCGGGCGCGCGAGAATGCGGGAAAGCCCGGCGCCGTTGAGCTCCGCCGGCAGGGGGTCGAATACGTCCTCCAACGCGCGCCCCTCCAACGCCCGTCCGGGGCGTTCCAGCATCGTCCGGGCCGCGGCATTGGCGGCGGAAACGAAGCCGTCCGAGTCGACGAGCAGGACGGGCTGCAGCAAGGCGCCGAGCAGGC